>NZ_ALPM01000056.1:142076-152936 GCF_000294595.1 Arthrobacter sp. TB 23
CCCCGCCCCTCTACGCAACCGGTGATTACACCTTCGATAGTCTGGCTGAAACCCTGTTCGACCGTGGACTGGATTCCAAACCGACCGCCCGCCGACCTTCCAAAGCCGTAGCGCCAAGTTACTTCGGGCGGATTCTCCGCGATAAGTACTACGTGGGGATAGTCACCTACAGTGGCGCCGAGTATCCCGGACGTCATGAACTGCTGGTGTCCGAATCAACATTCACGGCGGTTCAGGAACTGCTTGACAGTCGCGGAGCAGCTGGCGAGCGTCGGCGCCTGCACCATCACTATCTGAAGGGCACGCTGTACTGCAACAGCTGCCACCAACGTGACATCGTCCACCGCATGGTCATCGCTAGATCACTTGGTCGCAGCGGCAACGAGTACTTATACTTTTTCTGTGCTGGTCGCACCACCAACGACTGCAAAAGCCGCTACATCAACACGTTGCGGGTAGAGCGAGCGGTCGCCGACCAGTACGCCCGCATTCAGTTGTCCCCCGCGTTCGTCCAAACAGCCCGAACGGCGATCCGAACGGCCTTGGACAAAAAAGCAGTCGCGGACCGCCAACTTCAAGCCCAGCTCAAGGAGACCCTCGCCGTCCTGTCAGCGAAAGAAGAGAACCTTCTTGACCTAGCCGCCGACGGCACGATTGCGCGTGCGAAGGTGCGCACCAGGTTGACCGACATCGAACGCCAGCGCGAGCGTGTTACAAAACAGCTCTCGACCGTCACCAGCGATCTCGCGGTCGGTGTCAAAAATCTGGAGGCGTTCCTGGACCTGCTCAGCAACCTTGGTGAACTATATGAGCGCGCGGACGACGAACAGCGGCGTAACCTCAACCAGGCGATGTTCAAAAAAATCCTTGTCGAAGATGACGAAGTAACCGCCGAGTTCGCTGAGCCCGTCGCCTCGATTCTCGCTTCCCACGAAGGCTATCTCGCACTCGCATGCGGCAAGACCGCCGAGGAAGCCATTCACGCTGCGAAAGCGTTCCATGCCGCGCACACGGCCCAAGACAAAAGAGCCACCCCTTCGGGCGGCTCTTCATGGTTATCCGTTGAAGACCTTTGCCAAGGCATTTTTCAGGTCGATGTTTCGAATAAGACCACTATGGTGGACTTCGGAAATCACTGGTCGCAGGTGCTCGATGGCACGCAGACCGTCGGAGATGCCACCGTAGCTGACGAACCCCACCGGTTTGGTCTGCCATTCCTCGTAGGACCAGTCGATAGCGTTCTTCAGGGACGCCGGGGAGCTGTGATTGTACTCCGGCGTGACGACAACGAAGGCGTCCGCGGCATGCAGGCGTTGGGATACCGAGAACACTTCGGCAGGCATGTGCTCACGACAGCAGGCGATTCACGGCGATACACAATGGCTGGACACGGCCGCAGCGTATCCGCGGCGTCAATTCATTACCATCACGAGGAGCCCGAACTCTGGCCCGAATATCCCAGAAGATGATCGCCCGGTAGCCGACGTTCGAAGAGAGCGGAACCGGCATTGGCAGCCAGATCGTGGATCTAACAACGTAGTCCGCAGTGAACTGCGATGTCGTTAACCGATGTAACCACTCGTCGCTTTAGCCCTCCATCTCCGCTCGTGCGGGCCAACGTTCCGAGTGATACAGACCAGAGCTGTACTGCTTAAATCGGCTTGTAGGGGCGTGGAAGATCCCACCCGTCGTCAGCGCTAACGTGTGTTGAGAGCCACGTCGTGACCGTGGATCGCCAGCGTTCGGGGTCAGAGTTCCATGCCAGTGTGTGGCCAGCTTTGAAGGTTTTGAGCTCGACGAGGTCGGGACGCAGGTCGCGAAGCTCCTGCGAGACGCGAATTGGAGCGGAGTCATCTCGGTTCCCGTGAATGATCAGTATGGGCACAGCGAGTTCTGCTGCGCGTGCGACCCAACTGAGATCCCGCAACGGGATCGCCGTTGGCAGACCCATCATCTGAGACATTGGGCGCAGCGTGAGCCACGGAACGGCAAGGATTCCTGTTGCAGCGGGCAGCCCGCTGCGAACGCAATTCGCATTAATCGTCGCGACCCAGTCGAGCACCGGAGACTCCAGGACAACCCCAGCGATCAGGCTTTGGTAGCGTGCACTGCCGACGAGTTGCAGCGCGATTGCGGCACCCATCGACCATCCGAAAAGAATAATCCGATGTGCTCCGTGCCGCACTGCATAATGCACGGCAGCTTCGGCATCCTCAGCTTCCGCGAATCCAAGCGATGACCGGCCAGAGCCGACCTTCGGCCCCTCTCCATCGTTCCGATAACTGATGACGAGTGACGTGTAGCCCAGATCGGTCGCGACCTGCACACCACGCAGTGTGCCAGCTCGGGCACTCCCCAAGCCATGAATGTGGACCGCCCAAGTCGGGCGGGCGTCCTTGCCTTCCACAAGCCAGGCCGGCGCACTCCCCACGGCGGTATCGAACGCGACTTCCCGCATGGGAAGGCTTGCATCAGTCGGGCTCGCGAAGTAGATACCGCTCCATGAGGCGCGCGCTCCAATCGTCAGGGAGGAGTCTGGAGAGGAGTTTGTTACGCGCCGTGCGATCCGGTCCGATCCTCGGGCGAGGATTTCGTCGGAGAGTTGAGCCCAGCCGCCATTTTCGAACCATAGGTTGTAGATGCCATCCGCGACTGTCTGGAGCGTTCGGTCCAAGACGATTAGGCGACTATCGCCGTCGCGCTCCACGTCACGAACGACAAGATCAAATTGCCGTAGGCCCGCGGATGCCGTCAACCGCCGAGCAATGACGCAACCTAGCCCTAACCCAGACGCTGTTAGGAACGCCGCACTCACGGCCAGCGCGCGTGTCATGCGCGCCCCCGTTCGGGTCCTTGGCGAGTCGAAGTGGAGTCGGTTACGCCCAGGAGGTGTCCCTCAGCCCGCTCCAGCAGGGCGCGGTCGTGTTTGGTCACCCCAAAATGGATGCGCGGATCGATCATGGCATCGCGGATCTCGACAACCTCTCGATGCAGCCGCGTCTCAAGGTTTTTCATGCTGGAGGCAGAGGCTTCCGTCTGGCTCAATCCGGGCCTAACGACCGTCGCCCGACGCCACATCGGATCCAGCTGCCTTACCAAACTAGCGGTTCTGACGCTCCGTGCACGGCCTTGCGCGTAGCGGACGGCTGGTTGCCCAGCCAAGCCGGTGCACAGGAAAACGAACGTTAGCAAGTAGAGGGGACCGTACGACGTGCCGGCTGCATCCATCAGATCGAGGTCGCCAACGACGTGCGCGACATCCATGATGAGCACGACTAAGCACAGTGCGACTCCACAAGTCGACCCGAGAAGCAGTAGAAGCATGGGGATGCGATAAGCCCCATCGCTGAGGCGATACTGACGCCCCGCGAGGATCCCCATCGCTGCGACCACGATTCCGCAGTAGGTAAAGACGACCATCGAGTAGGTGGCCGCCGCTGGCTGGGCTCCGAGGTCGATCATGAATATTGTCGTCGTCGACCCTCGGTCGATGAGCAGAAAAGTGACCGCGATCCCGAGGAGCGAGATGAGGAGCGCCGGAAGACCCAAGGCAACGCGCACCAGTCCAGGGCGATACTCTCCAGCCTTCATGATCCCTCGTGCGAGGAAAAAGAGCCCGATCATCAACGCGCCATCCGCGAGAAGTGTTGCGATATTTGTCGCCCCAAGCACCGCATCGACGGCGGTGTAGATTGAGGACACGTTGAGGGTCATCGCGATGGAAATGGTCAGTGCGGCGTAGGTGATGCTGCGCTCTGTGCGCCTGCGACGTAGGACGAGAAGGCTCGCCACGAGTAGCCACATGAGTGCCGCGACGAGCGTCTGGATCATCCGAAGATCTCCGAGTAGCGAGATTCCGCGAATGCCGATCCTCTGATCGCGGCGGCGAGTTGATCGGCCAGGTACTCGGCAGCGATCTCGCTGTCGGAATCGAGATCTTGCCGTCTGAGCAAAAGCCCGCGTGTGTGTGGTGGTATGTCGGGGAGCAGAACCTCTTCAACCAAGCATTCGCCACCCTCGCCGTGGCCAAGGAACATATGAGCGAACTCATGGAGGACGAACTGCTGGCGATGCAGCACCGAGTCGCTGTGAGCGTGGAGGACGAGATCTTCGGACTCTGTGATCAGCCACACAGCACAGAGACCGTCGCGGTCGCCGAGATCCGAGAGTTCGACGACACGTAGAGTGCGCTGCCTACGATCTTGCATCGCTCCGACCAAGTCATCGAACGTAAAAACGCTGCCCAGCGCGAGGGCGGCTAGGGCCGTCGACACGGTCTGTTCGGTGTTCACGGTGTAGTCGCCCTCCTCCGGAGCATATGTCGATGTCCGCTCCGTGTAGAGAGACATCGTTACCGCTCAGGTGCGTGTCATTTCCTCATCCAGGAACCTACTGATCGCCTGGAGCGCCTTCGGCGAAATATCCCCCAGCGTGCGGGCCGCGTATGACTTCACTTTGGCCGCTCGCATCGCACGGACGAGGTCCAACTGCGCGCTCACTTTGGCGGGAATCGCCGCGCTATCTTTCCCCACTAGGAAGGCCACGTCCACGTCGAAGAACGCTGCCAAACCCTCGAATACCGCGAAGTCCTGCACGTACCTGTGGCCGTTCACCATGTACGTCCACCGGGACCTCGACAGGCTAATTCCGCGCTGACCGAGGTAGGCCGCAATCTGTGAGTAGGTCGGCTCGGAGCCTTCTGATTCGGCGATTGCGACGTCCAACAGGAGCCGCAGACGCTTCGCGAGGTCCTGCGCTGCTGCCTTGTTCTCGTCTTCGGTCATTTTCGTTGATCATCCGTTCCGTCGGGTCAGGCAGGGCATCGACGTTGGGTTTGTTCCAAACAGGGTATTGAGAATGCTCAATATAGCCGTTGGGCATGCTCAAATCAAGGGTTGCGCATGCCCAAAACTGGTGTTACAACAGAACCCTACAAAACTTTGAGCATGCTCAACGAGAACCATCGAATTGCGCAGCTCTGTCCGGAAGGGCTGCTATCGCCGCGCTTCCATCCAAGGAGGTAACGGTGCCCGGCGCGAACACAATGCCCGACTGCGAAGTCCAAGTCCGATGCGCTGACGGTTTCGTCATGGCAGTCGCCACACAGCGGAGGTGGAGGGCCAGTATGAATGCTGACAAGGATGTTATCCGGCACTCCGAAGCGTTCGGCAGCGACGTCGCCAAGGCCACCGGCACACCGGATGCGATTGAGGTTTCGGCTCCCGACAAGGCCGCATCGGGGAACGGGCGCGAACCTGCCTGCCGGTAGATGCCACCATCATGACAACCACGACGAGGCGAGCGGAAGCCGCCGAAGAGTTCACCACCAGCGAGGGACTGCGCGCGATCCTCAACCGACTCCGCACCGCAGGCACGCATGCGTGGCAATACGACTGCGTTGCCGCCGACCTCGTCGCATACACGGCTCACAAATACGCGGCCCTCGCTCGCAAGCACGGTCTCGACCCCTGGGAGGCGGCGAGCGCCGCGTTCGAGGTAATGCGCTTCGAATCTACGCGAGCCGCGAACGATCCGTGGGCGGTGATCACGCATGCGGTGCGCATCACCTGCATCGCTGAGGAGCGGGCGCGAGGTTTGCTTTGCTCCACGCACCAAGCGCGTCGCCCGCATGTCTCCGTGTTTCACGATCCTGAGCGCATCTCTGATCGTGAGACTCCGCTGTCGGACTACCACCCCGCGTTCCAAGTGACCGAGGAGCACGGCGCCAGCGGGCAAGCCGAGGACACCGGTGAGACGGGCTCCGAAGGATCGGCGCTCGCCGCTGTCGAAGACTGCGTAGCTTTGATCACGGGCCTTGGGTGGCCGCCCGAAACCGCGCGCACCTCGGTCGAGCACGTGTGCGCTGCGCTTGCGAAAGCCGGGTCCCGGGCATCCGCCTATGAGTCGCTGCGACACGACAAGCATGCGCGGGCATTCCTCGATCTCCCAGCCGACTCGTGGTCGACGCTGCTCAAGGCTCTGCTTGGTAATCCGCATCCGGCGCTCCGTGCGACCGCCGTGGGGCGGGGTGTGCTGTTGCGACTGGTGATTGGCGAGACAGTGCAATCGATTCTGCGAGATGACCATCTTGTGCTGTCCATCGTTGTGACCGCACCGATCCGAGGCGGTGAATGATGGGCGGCGCACAAGGCCATATCGAACTCGATCGTGCGGTCTCTTCCATCCAGGTCGGCATTCGTCATCGCGCCGACCTCGGGGATGTCGACGCTCTCGGTGCCTCCATCGAGCGTGATGGACTTTTGCAACCAATCACCGTCACTCCCGACGGGGTACTCGTATGTGGCGCCCGGCGGTTGGCGGCGATCAAAAACCTCGGCTGGACAACAGTTAAGGTATGGGTGCGATCAGGCATCTCGGGGCAACTCGCGCATCTCCTTGCGGAGCAGGATGACAATGTGTTCCACAAACCGCTCACGCAATTGGAGAACGCCTCGCTCTACAGCGAGATCAAGAAAGTCATGGCCGAGGACGCCGCCAGACGTCAGGAAGCGACGCGTTTCAGCAGCGAGCACCAGCCGAGCAATGACGGCACCGCAAATTTTGCGCGGCCGTCGTCGCTGGTTGGTGAAGCTCGCAAGCAAGCAGCGACAATGATCCCGGGCGGCGCCTCTCACACAACGCTGGAGAAGATTACGTGGCTCCAAAAAATGGCCGTCGACTTCTCTCAGCCGGAATTGGTACGCGCACAGGCTGCCGGCGAGCTGGAGCTGATTCAGGCGGGTGGGCCAGTACATCCGACGTACACGCGGATGCGGAATTTCACCAACGCAATCGTTACGAACCGGGTCAATGACATTGCGCGACTCTCCGAGGAAGCCCTTACACGAGCCAAAGGCACGCAGAAGCTCTCGAAGAACCAGCATCGGCCCACGGTGCGCACCGAGAGAGTGACACCGGAGCGCTGGCGTCCGAGCGCGTTCTCTCGAACGTGGCGGGAATTCAATGGATGGTGGGCGCATTTCGAACCGGCCGAACTCGCGGAGCAACTCAGCGACGCCGAGATAAAGGAGTTCCTCAGCGTCGTCGACGAAGCCATCCGGTTTGCCGACCTGATTCGGGCCGCCGTCAAAGAGTCAACCGTAACCGACAGCGAGTTGAGCGACCAAGGTCCGAAGCTCCGGCTGCTCTGACGTTCCTTGGCAGCTGCGCAACTGGTGTGCATGAATTTTTCGCTGGAATACCCGCGATGACCGCTGGCTCATCGCTCCCATTGCTGCAGTACGCCGATGCGCTCCGACCGAGCTACCGCAACATTTCGGAAGAAGACCGAGCACATATCGGACAGTTTGTCTTCGATCACGCGGCGGCGGTCTGCTCTTCCTCGTCGATCATTTTGCCCCAACGTGCCGCGCCGGGTTTGGTGGAGCCAGCGGCGTTTCAGTCCGTGTTGATGTATATACACGAACCTCACCTATGTAGCTCCAGGCGACCTGTGCGACATCGGCGTCCTCGCGGGTAGGTGCAAAGGCCGCCGAGCTGCAGTCACGCGGACTGAATGTAGCGATGGTCGGCGACGGCGTGAACGACGCCCTGGTCCTGGCCCGGTCAGAGGTTGGTATCGCGATCTGTGCCGGCACCTATGTCGCGATGGAATCCGCCGATGTCGTGCTGGCCGGGAACGATCTGCGATAAATCCTGGCTATGATCGACGTGTCCGGGGCCAGTTAGCGGAAAATGATCCAGAACCTTGTCTGGGCCACCGGGTGCAACGTGCTCGCTGTCCTGCTGGCGGCCGGCGTACTGGCCTTTGCCGGTTTTGTGCTCTCACCCGCGGCGGGTGCGGTACTGTGCAACGCTCCACCGACAACGGCGCAACCTGGACAGCCGTGCCCGGAGCGCCACTACTTATGCTCACGTCCCTCTCCGAGGGAAAGGCCACCGGAATCACACCCGATGGCCGGGTTTACACCAGCAGCAACGCTGGTCTGACCTGGGTCGAGCAGGGGACCGTTCCCGGGCAGACAGCCGCGATCGCAGCCCACACGATCGACGACTCCATGCTGCGGATCTGGGTTGCGACCGGGGACAGCGTCCAGGTATCCAACGATAATGGTCAGACGTTCACGGACATCAGGTCGAATCACCAGTAGCGGTGGAGAACCTGCAAGGGTCGGTGCTTTAGCGGTAGATCCCGCTGACGGTGAGCTCCACGAGCACTGGAACAGTGTCCCGTGAGGAAAGTGAATTGGCGGCACCTACGGCATGGATGCAGTAGCGGGCAAGATCTGCCGGGTCCATGGCCACGTCCGCGGCCCCGTCCGGGAGATCTGCCCTGATGAGGTCCGCGATGAAGGCTTCAAGGTGTTTGTGGGCATGGTCGATATGGGTGCCGTGGTGGAGGGCTGGAGAGGATGCGTCGTGGACCTGCTTGTCGAAGAGCATCAGGGCATAGGCCTCGAGGACGGCCTGCAACTGTCGTCCAGTGCCGGCCGTCTCAGAGCGGATCTTCTCTAACGCGGCCAAATGTTCACTGATTTGCCGCTTATGCCAGGCACCGAGCAGCACCTCGACGTCCGGGAAGTATTTATAAAGCGTTGCCCGGGTGATCCCTGCCCGTTCCGCGACCCGGGTCATGGAGACGCCGCGTATGCCTATCTCTGCAATAAGGGCAGCCGCAGCGTCCAAAGCGGCCGCCCGAACCGCGTGACGGTGCTCTTGAGCAGTGTTGGTCCAGAGCTTCGGCATACCACCAATGTACTGGCCGCCACCACGCCACACCCTGTTTTTCTATACAGTCTGTATAGTAAAGTCGAGCGACAGAAAGAATCCCGGATATGTCCAATGAATCCGATCGCGAACCGAAGGGATTAAACCCAGCCGCACAGGAGCGCTCCGGGGTTCCCCGGTGGGTGAAAATCTTCGCCCTCACCGCCTTAGCTGTCGTGGTAATTTTGGTCGTCGTGATGTTCCTCGGTGGGGAACACGGTCCCGGCATGCACTCGTCCCGGGGGAGCTCACAGCAAGCTACCCCGGGTTTTGCAGAGAGCATCCTGTTGTGATCATGCCGCCCCGGCTGCGCAAGGCGGCGCTGGTGGCTCACGTCGCTTCCTCCGTAGGGTGGCTCGGTGCCGTGGCAGCATTCCTCAGCCTGGCCATCACCGCGTACAACACCGCGGATGAATGGACCATGCGCGCCGCCTACACGACCATGGAAATCATCGGCTGGACCGCACTCCTTCCCTTGAGTGTTCTGACACTCCTTACCGGGGTCATCCAGGCGATCGGAACACCGTGGGGCCTTATCAGGCACTACTGGGTGCTCATCAAACTGCTGATCACCGTCGTAGCCACGGCAGTGCTCCTGCTGTATATGGAAACCCTCTCCGTCCTCGCTGGCGCAGCGGCACAGCAAGCACCCGGCGGCATTGCTTCCGACATCCTGCCGAACTTTTCACCCATCCTTCATTCCGCCGCCGCACTGCTCGTCCTTTTCGCCGCGCTGGGACTCTCGATCTATAAACCACGCGGGCTCACCGGGCTGGGAACACCCAAGCGCAAACCCGCAGACGCACCAGAAATTAGAACTACGCTACGCGTAAAATCGTCACCGCCTGCACAGGCTGGACGGAAGGACCTCCAACGATTCCAAGACGGCTGACGACGGCCTGCTCAGATCCGGTTTTGTGTGGTCGCCAGCATTACGGCCCTCCTCCAGGTATGCGGCAACTCCTGTAGGGCAGCGAGGTGATGGGAAAGGTTAGCGCAGGAGCCGGCTGATCGCCTGGGTCGCTTCCTTGACCTTCGCATCGACAGCATCAGAGGAGCCGTTTGATCCAGCTTCCTGGGCCGCGTCGACGACGCAGTGTTGCAAATGGTTTTCCAGCAGCCCCAGACTGACGGCATGCATGGCACTGTTCACCGCCGCGACCTGGGTAAGGATGTCGATGCAGTATCTGTCCTCTTCGACCATCCGCGCAATTCCGCGAACCTGTCCTTCGATGCGCTTCAAACGCCGCAGGTAGGCACCCTTGTCCGTGGAATAACCGTGCACTGTGGGCATGGGCACCGGTTGATCAGCTATTGAAGAACCTGACTTGGGGGACCCGGCGGCGGAAGCCGCCCCGGAAGTGCCTTCAGTCTTGCTTCGAGTTCCGGCTCCGGCGCTCACGATTCTTTCCTTTCATTACCAACCGATGCACCCGGGGCGTGCCGGGATGAGATCGTTGGTGCATTCCACAACTGCGCGCTTCACGCAGCCACCTCTAGTATTAGCGATGCCGCGGCCTCTCTGGAACGCCTGGGCAGCTAATTAGTTCCATTCACCGGTCGTGGATGCGTAACCTGCGGTGTGTCGTACGGATCCGCAGCGCAACGTTACCTTAACGTGACTTAAATACCACAGTGGGGTATTCTCATGGAGTGTTCACGGCACCCCGCCGAGATCATTTTCCCGCGCAGAATGCCGAGCCCTGCCGCTGCACCGGGATCCGTTCGTACAATCCAGATGGCAGGGACGGGGGAACCACGTTTCCACCGGGCCACCGCACGCGGTGACCCTCGGGGTTAAGTCGATCTGACTATCCAGTGCTAGACCTGCAGCATCGTTCGCGATGGCAGGCGTAGCCCATAGGTAGAGGACGGCCGGGTGACTCCCATCCGAACCCGACAGCTCACCCCGCAGGCATGGGAGAGGCAAAAGAACCATGTCACGTACGCCCATTTCAGCGCGCCACCGCGCCACCCCCACCCACTCAATCGCCCTAGCGGGACTGGCCCACACAGCCAAGACCAACGCGGTAAACGCGGGCAAGCCTGCCATCATCGTCGCCACCGCAGGCGGTCTCATGTTCGCTGCAGGAGCACCCGCCCAGGCTGGTACCTACGCCGAAAGCACCGCCG
>NZ_ALPM01000057.1:0-708 GCF_000294595.1 Arthrobacter sp. TB 23
CGCAGCCGCGGGCGTCCACACCGTCGTCTCCGGCGACACCCTGGGAGCCATTTCAGCCCGCTACGGCGTATCACTGGACACGGTCCTGACACAGAACGGTCTGTCCTACGCCTCGGTGATCTACCCCGGACAGCAGATCAAGGTCTCCGGTAACGCCTCCGTCGCTGCTCCCGAGCCAGTGAGCCCCGCGGCAGTCCCCGCAGCAGCACCGGCTACCCGGGCGTCCTTCACCGCGCCCGCTCCGGTCCAGTCCGATTTTTCCTTCGCCTCCAGTGCCATCACCCGCGCAGCGGCCCCAGCTCCGACATCTGACGTTGCTGCCGGCGGCGTCAATGCTGCAATCCTCGCCTCGGCCTACGCCCAGCTCGGTGCCATCCAGGACTGCACTGTTTTGGGTGAGCAGGCGCTGAAAGCTGCCGGTATCAGCGGAGTCGGGGACGAATCCCCAGCCGGTTTGATGGAATTCGCCACCCCGGTCTCGACCCCCCAGCCGGGCGACTTCATCTACTACGCCAACGGTGGTGCCGGGGTTCCCCACAACGCCATCTACATCGGAGACGGCAAGGCGATCCACAGCGGCTTCAACGGCAATCAGACCGTTATCAACAGCGCCGACCTTGGATCAGGACCTTCCTACTACCGAGTCAACGGCTAACACCAGATCATGCGGACATCGTCCGCAAACTGAGCCAAAGTGGCAGGTGTCCT
>NZ_ALPM01000058.1:0-19774 GCF_000294595.1 Arthrobacter sp. TB 23
CCTGCCACTCTCGTGTTCGGGGTGCCTGACGGTTCAGAAATAATGGACCACTAGCGGAGCGGGCGCCAGTTCCATTCTCGCCCAACCCATCACGCCAACCAAGCCCGAGCAGTTCGCCGATTCCCGAATATATCCACAGTTTGTGTGGGATTCTTCTTGGCTATTGGCGTCTAAATCGTTGCGGTGAGGATCGGCTACCGGACACCCGGTGTTCGGTAGAGACACGTTCGAATGAGGCTCTGCGTTATAGTTCCACTAGGCACCTACCGAAACCAATCGGAGGCGCAACCAACACCCGTAGCTGCGTCTGCAGGCTTCCGCAGCTTTCAGAAATCCATCCTTTTGCCTGCCCCGGTGCTTGACCTCCCGCAGATTAGGAGGCGTACATCGAATCCAGAGTTCGACCTCCCCCGTGGCAGATCACGCCATCAAGGGGCGGATCTCTTGATTCTGAACTGGTGCCGAACCTTGCGAATCCCGACTCGTCGATTCGATTTCTTCACCGGGGGCATAGCAACGTGCCGGTTCCGCAACGGCCCTGCAGTCAAGGCTTGTTACAGATCAATCATCACTGGCGCCAATCGGCAGCTTGGCTATTGAGGTATTCAGAAAGCTGTTCGTCGGTCGGTTCTACGATGAAGGCGCCGTCCGGCCACACCAGTGTGGGGATGCGGCGTTTGCCCCCTTGGAGCCGACGGACCAGCGCCTCCGCAGGCTTATCGTGGTCCAGGTTGACATAGACGTAACGCTCGCCTTGCGCATCGAGCAGTTTCCGGCTGCGGCGCACGTCCGGGCACCAGTCGGCACCGTAGACGGTGAGTGTTTCCGCCTGCTGTTGGGGATTGCCTGTGTTCTGTGCCATGGGGCCTCCTGATTGTGTGGGTCAATAACAGTGTTGGAGCAAACTTAGACAACCAACGCGAGCCAGACGCCCGCACCGGCCCCAAGGAGAACTGAGACAACGGCTGCCGCATGGACAGTGGAAGCCGGACCCCACTGTACCTGAGCCGGACCAGCAGCTGGCGGATCTTCGGAACCCGCAAAAACCACCCGGGTGGCGGGCGCAATCCAGCGCAGGTAATAGAACAGGCTCGCAACAGTGTTGACCGCACCCAGCACCACAAGCCACACCATGCCTCCGTCCGCTGTGGCGGTGAAGATGGCCAGTTTGCCAACAAAGACCGCAGTGGGAGGGGTGCCCACCAGGCCCAAGAGCAGCACCGCGAGGCTGAGTACCAGCCACGGACGCCCGCGAACACCCTCAGCCCACTCCTTCAAAGAACCAGCCGCGGGCAGCGCGGCGGCGGCCGCGAATGCTCCGAGGTTGGTCACGGCGTATCCGGCCAGGTAGACCGCCAAAGCAGGGACGGCATACTCGCTCGGACCGGCGACGGCTACCACCATGAACATGTAGCCCACCTGGCTGACCGTGGAGTAGGCAAGCAGCCGAAGCACTTCGGTCTGTTGGAAGGCGGCCAGGTTGCCGAGGGTCATGCTGGCGGCGGCGATGACCGCAACAAGCAAAGGCACGTCGAGCTGGATTTGGGCGAACGGTTCGGCGACCAGCCGGAAGGCCGCGGCAACGGCCCCGAGTTTCGGAATGGTGGTAATGAAGGCGGCCATCGCAGGAGTAGTCCCGGCGGTCACATCGGGTACCCAAAAGTGCACCGGCACTGCCCCGGCCTTGAACGCCATACCTGCCAGCACCCCGATGACACCGACAGCGACCAACGGCATCGCCGCCTCCGGCAGCGCCCCGGCGAGTTCGAGGTAGTTGCCGGTGCCCGCGGCGAGGATCAGGGCGGCTACGCCCACGAGCATGAGGACCCCCACGAGTGCTCCCATCAGGTAATACTTCAGGGTGGCCTCCACTCCCCTGGCGTCCTTGGCGAATCCCGCCAGGGCGTAGAGCGGAACGCTGGCGAGCAGGTAAGCGGCTGCGAGCATCAGCAGGTCATTACTGGCAGCAAGAGCAATGGCGCCGAGCGCTGCGAGCACCATCAGGACATAAGCCTCGGTCTCGCGGGGATGGCCCGCCAGCGACGTGGAACTGAGCAACACGGCCGCGGCCGTAGCCAGGGCAACAGTGATGCGGACCACGCCGGTGGTGGTGTCGATCATCCAACTGTCTTCAAACACGCCCTTGTCCGGCTCGGTGAGATCGACGACGGCGGCAGCCGCACTGGCGAGGGCCGCCACAATTACCAACATACGGACTCTGCCTTGCTTGTCCTGCGGCGTCCACAGGCCCAGCAGCAGGCCGCCCACAGCCCCAAGGAGCAGCAGGAGTTCCGGCAGCAGGTCCAGCGGATTGGCGGACATGCCCTCCATGCCCGTCATCGGCCCACCAGTGAGGCAAGCGCGGCAGCGGCGGGTTCAATGATGTCCAGCAGTGCACGCGGGAACAACCCGATCGCCACGGAGAGGATCAGCAGCGGAAGGATTGATGTCAGCTCGCGCCCATGTAGGTCCTTGAATACGGCAGGCGCGCGGGCGCCGTCGTTCCTGGTCGTTGTCTTGACGCCGCGCGTCCCGCCGCCCCGTGCCGCGCTACCGCCGCCCCCGTGGGATCGTGCGGACGCAAGGCCGGTGGCTTCGGGCACTTTCGTGTCCCCGGTCAGCAGCCGCTGCAGCGCCACCAGGAACAGGCCTGCGGTGACAACAATCCCGGTGACCGCAATGACGGTGGCGATCGGCGCGGCCTGCAGCGCGCCGGTGAAGATCTGGAACTCGGCAATGAATGCAGACAGGCCGGGCAGTCCCAGCGACCCGAAAGCGGCCACCCCAAAAGCCGCGGCGAAGATGGGTGCGGGCCAGGCGAGTCCGCCCCACCGGTTGAAGGCGTAGGTGCCGCCGCGGTTGAAGAGGACCCCGGTGAGCAGGAACAGTGCGCCGGTGAGCAGTCCGTGGCTGACCATTTGCACCATGGCGCCGGTGACAGCGATGGTGCGGGCCTGGTCATCGGCCTGGCTGACCAGGCCCGCGGCGCCGAGACCCAGCATGATGTAGCCCATGTGGTTCACGGAGGTGTAGGCGATCATCCGTTTCAGATCGGTCTGGGCCAGGGCGGTGAAGGCGCCCCAGAGGACGCTGACCACGCCGGCGATAACGATCACCATGGCCCAGCGCTGCCAGGCGTCGGGCAAGATGGGCATGGCGATGCGGACAAAGCCGTACGTGCCCAGTTTCAGCAGCACACCGGCGAGGATCGCGGAGCCAGCGGCTGGCGCGTCCGTGTGGGCGTCCGGCAGCCAGGTATGGAAGGGGAACAGTGGGGTCTTGACGGCCAGTCCCACGCAGATGGCGAGCAGGACCAGGCCGGCGGCCACCGGGGAGTCGGTCAGGGGCGGGTCCGCGGCGAGGGCCACCATGTCAAAGGTGCGGGTTTCGCTGCCGAGAAAGAGGCCGATAAATCCGACCAGCAGCGCCAAGGAGCCTACAAAGGTGTAGATAAAAAATTTCAGCGCGCTGCGGCGCCGGTTCCCGTGGCCCCACCCGGCAATGACGAAGTACATGCCCACGATGGTCAGATCGAAGAACACAAAGAAGAGGATCAGATCCAGCGAAGCGAAAGTCCCGATCGACGCGGTTTGCAGAAACAGAAACAGCGCCGCGTACGTCCGGGGCCGCTGCTTCTCCCGCAGCGACCAGATAGCGGCGGCCAGGAACAGCACACCGGTCATGGCGATCAACGGCAACGACAGCCCGTCAACACCCACATGGTAGGAAGCATCCACGGTGGGGATCCAGCGGATCTTCTCCTGATACGCGATGCCGTCCACAATCCCGGCTGCGCCGGCCGTTCTTTGCGAGGCGAAACCGATCCACATCCCAACGATCAACGCGAGGTCAAGCGCGGCAACGGCCACCCAGAACCACGACGCCGCACGGTCCGGCAGTCCGGGCACCGCCAACAGCACCCCCGCGGCCACCACGGGAAGCAGAATAACAATAGAGAGCAGCATGGTTACCTCACGACGATCAGTAGGAGAAACAGCGCACCGAGGCCCACGACGGCCTGGAAGTAGTACTGGTGCACCAGCCCGGTCTGCGGGCGGCGCATCGCGGAACCGGCGCGGCGGGTCAGGGACCCAATACCGCGCACGGCGCCATCCACCATGTGGTGATCGGCACGGCCAATGAGCACCGCTCCGCGCCGGACGGCTGATGCGACAGCAAGGACGCCGCGGTCCAGCACCCGGTCATCAATGGTTGCCGCCGCGCGGGCGACGGCGAGCCAGGGCCGCGGCGAGAGCAGGGCGGGCAGTCCCAACCAGGTGGCCAGGGGCGTGCGCTCCAGGCGGATCAGCTGTGACCGCAGCGCAACGGTGGCCCCGAGCACGACGACGGCGAGTGCCCCCGAGACCACAAAGTCAGCGAGTCCGGGCGACGCTTCCCCTTCAGCCCCGAGCAGTTCTTTGAAGGGCTTCGCAACCGGCTCGAGGGCAAGGGCGCCAAGGACGACGGCGGTGACAGCCAGCAGGCCCGCCACCACTGATGTGGCCCGGGGTACCTTCCGGCTGCCCGGTTCTTCCGTATCCGGCCGGGCGCCGGCTTCCTTTACGAACCCCAGGATCACGACGAGGATCTTCCCGGCGTAGACCGCCGAGAGGGCAGCAGCGGCCAGCGCGACAATCCGCAGGACGCCGCCGTCAACCCCTGCAAGCACTTCATCCTTCGTGGCCCAGAGGGACAGGGGCGGCACCCCGGCCAGCGCCACAGCAGCGACGACGGCGGAGGCCCCGATGCCCGGGTGCCTGCGTGCGGCGCCGCGAAGCCCGGCGAGCTGTTTGGTGCCCAGTGCGCTCAGCCACGCCCCGGCCGCGATGAACAGGCCCGCCTTCACTCCGGCGTGCGACACCAGCTGAGCCGTGCCTCCCGCCGTCGTGCCGACGCCCGCGGCGAGAACCACAAACCCAATCTGCGCTCCGGTGCTCGCAGCAAGCAGCTGCTTGAGGTCTTTCTGCGCCGCCGCAATTGCGCCCAGGACCAGCGCGGTGGCAGCCCCGATCCAGGCCGCGGTGGGTGCCGCCCAGCCGGTCGATTCCAGCAGCGGCTGCGTACGTAATAGCAGGTACCCGCCGGCGGCGACCATCGTTGCTGAGTGCAGCAGGGCGCTCACCGGACTCGGGCCTTCCATCGCGGCGGAGAGCCAGGCGGAGAAGGGAAGCTGCGCGGACTTACCCAGTGCGGCGAGGAGTATTCCGGCGGCGGCGACGTCCCGCCAGGCGCCGTCCGCGGAGGCCAGGTCATCCAGCACCAGTGTCCCGGTCCCGGCGAACGCGGCACCCGCGGCGACGTACAGGCCAACGTCCCCGGCACGGGTGGTGACAAAGGCTTTGGTCCCGGCGGCCATTTTGCCCGGCACCTGCCACCAGTATCCGATCAGGGCGTAGGAGGTGGCGCCCATCAACTCCCACGCCACCAACAACGCCGGCACGGTGGTGGCCGTGACCGTGACAAGCATCGCGGCAGTAAAGAGGAGCAGATATCCGAGGAATCGCGCCCTCGGAACGTCGGGCGCCAGGTCGACGACGGCGAAGACAGTGACCGCGGCGGCCACCACCGCAACCGTGATGACCAGGACGGCGGAGAGCCCGTCCACCCCAACGGCGAAGTCGCCGCCTTCCACGAGGCCGATAAACGGCAGCGACAGCACCGGCCGGGTCGCCGCACCGATTGCCGCGAGGGCCACGACGGCCAGGGTTGCACCTACGGCTAAGGGTCCGGCCGCCCTGTCGGCGCGCCGGCCGGCGAGGAGCAACAGGATTCCCAGCGCCGCGGGAGTAAACACGAGGGCGGCGAGTATCGCCTGAGGGGCAGTCATCCGCTCAGCTCCGTGGCGTCGTCGACCATGTCCACCTGACGTGCACGGTAGATCGCCAGCGTCGCACCGAACCCCATCGCCATTTCCACCGCCATCACCACCAGGGCAACCACCACCAGCATCTGCGCATCGGGCAATTCCGGGGTCAGGAAGTACCAGGCCGCACCGCCTGCTAGCATCACCCCGTTGACAATCAGCTCCAGGCCCATCATCACCATCACGATCGACTGCTGGGAGAGCGCCCCGAAGAGGCCCACGCCGATCAGCGCCGCCGCGACGGTCAGGATCAATTGAAGCGTCACAGTATCCGTCATCGAAACCCACCGCCCACCGGGTCACTCGGTTTGGTGGCCCGTAGATCGGGTCCGAAGCGGTCATAACGTCCGCGGTGCGTGGCCAGGACCGTGCCGGAAATGATGGTCGCGAAAAGCCCTACGCCGATCACCAGCATCACCAGCATGTGGCTGCCCATGATCGCCTCACCCAGCTGCCGCGTGCTGTCAGCGGGCAGGCTCCCAACACGGGCCGGCCAGTCAATGGTCCAGATCCCCAGGACCAGAACAACAAAAACGACGACGCCGGCCACGGCGGATGCGCGGGCGTTGTGGACCATGGTCATCGGCATCAAACCCGCCGGGTTCATCATGAACATGATCATGAACACGGCCATGATGGCCATCTCGATCGTCATCATCAGCGCGGTAACCACCGCAAGGTACGTCAGCTCCATCGCCAGCAGGACTCCTGCCACGGCCAAGAACGAGACCAGCAACGCGAAGGTGGCCTTCGCCATGGAGTCCACCACGAACACCGCGACGCCGGCCGCCACGGAAACGAGTCCAAGTACGATCACAGCCACAATCGCCATTCCAGTCAGCATCACCGAAACACCGTCCCTTCCCTGTTGATCCTGGTGCTGCCTGTCCCTGCGCGGTCCAACCGCGCGCCGTTTACCCGGGCGCTCATGGGTAGAACCCCGAGAGCACCAACAGGCCAACCCACAGTGTCTGCAGCAGTGTTGCGGGTATCAACACCATCCAGGAGAACTCCACAAACCGGTCCGGACGCAGCACCGGGATCCGCCGCCCGATAGCTGCCATCGCCAGGATCACCAGCAGGGTCTTGAGCAGATACCAGACCGGTTCCGGCAGCCACGGCCCGGCACCGCCGCCGAGGAACAGCGCAACGGACATTGCCGCCGCCGCACCCAGAACAACTGCCCGTCCCGCCTGGACGAGTAACCTGTCCACCCCGGAGAGCTCCGACATCACGCCGGCGGCGATGTCCGCGCCGGCCGGTGACGCGAAAGGGCCCCAGAAGGCGAACGCCGCTGCGCTGGCCAGGAACACGACAAAAGCCACCGGCATGGTGACCACAAACCACAGGTTTTCCTGTGTTGCGACAATGTCAGTGGTGCGCAGCGAGCCGGCTCCCAGTCCGGCGGTGATCAGCGCGAACATCAGCGGCAGTTCATAGGCCAGCCCCTGCGCCAGGAACCGATAGGCGCCAACCAGCGAGTGGACAGCGTTGGGGCCCCATCCCACCAGCCACACGGCCGCCCACAGCAGCGCCTCCATGGCGTTAAACCACACCAGATCCGCGCTGGTGGACAACAGTGTGCGCCCGCCGATGGGCACCACCGCCAGGGACAACACAGCCAAAACCGGGACGGCGATGACACCTGATCGCCACAGCAGCCGGTCGGGGGCAAGCGTTGTCCGCCGCTGCTGCGCCAGCCACCGCGCCGTCGAGCGGAACGGCTCCACCGCGCTGCGCATCCGGCCGCCGCTGAGGACAACACTGTCAGCAACCGCGAAAACCGTCCCCAGGATCAACGCCGCCACGCCGACGGCCAGCACGGCAGGCAACAGCCCCCACGCCGCGGCCAGGGTCATGCCGGTTCCGCCCATCGGATCAGTCATGTCCGGCCCCGCCATGTCCCGACCCGTCATGTCCGGACCTGTCATTTCCAGGTCCATCCGGAAGCAACACCGGCGCCGGATCAAACACGAAACTGGCGACGATCAATCGCGCTGCCGCGAGCTCAGCGCCCTCAAGAAGAGTCTCAATGTGCTCGGGAGCAACCCGCGGCAACGACGACGTATCCCCCGCCGCAACCGCGGCCAGCGCGCGGACCCTGTCCAGGACATCGCCGGTCATTCGGTCGTTAACGGCGCCGCGCGCCGCCGTGACTCGCGGACTGTGAGCCGATCCGGCGTCGTCGTCACCTATCCCGCTGACTGACCAGGCCAGGAACCGGGAGCGGGCCACCCTGCGCGCCACCGCAGCGGCGGTCCTGCGGCCGTGCTCCCTTTCCCCGGCAGTGCCAGTGTCCGTTGACAGAGCCCAGCGGGCGTCCCGCGCCCGGCGTGCGAGCAACGGCCAACCGGCCACCAGAAGAAACCCTGCCAGCGCATCCAATGCGACGGCCGCCGCATCCGACTCAGAATGCTGAACCGCCGAATCCGGGACTGGACCGTCCAACCAGGACAACGACACACCGGTCAGCACATCACCCTGCATCGAACCCTTCAGCACCAGTCCGGTCGGCCAGCCCGGCAGCACCGGACCCAGGGTCACCTTCAACTCATCCAGCTCCAAACCATCCCGGTCCGGAGCCGTCCCCGCCATCGCCAACCCCGCAACATCGCCGCCATGATGCATATGACCGCCCATGTCATGCCCGGAGTGAGCACTGTGATCCATCGTATGAGCACTGTGGTCCATTCCACGACCGTCGGGATCCATTCCGGGATCCGCGTCCGACTCCATGGCGTGGCCGTCGTGGCCGCCCATGTCATCACCGCTGCGACTGTCCATCATGTGATCACTGTGCTCACCCACGTTGTGGCCACCCATATCGTGCGGGCTTATCCCGTCGGCGTCCGGGTCACTAGAATCCATCTCATGGGCCGGATCCTGATGCCCGGAATCCGAGCCGCCCGTAGCGTCCTGCGCCGAGGAAAGTTGGGTTGCTGGATCAGAAGGGTTCGCTTCGTAAGCGGACGGTGTGGTGAGGGCTGCGACAGCGGCGTCGAACTGCCAGGCGATATCGCTTTGGTCGATGACCTGCCGGTGTCGTGGCTGGGGCATTTGGGTCCACAGAACGTCTGTCGCCTGCGACAGGCCCGGCGGCAGCGTTCCGATGGTCAGCATCAAACCCGCATCCGCCGGGGATAACGCCACCTGCCATCCGCGGCGGTCGATTTCAGCTTCGACCAGCCACCGCAACCGGTCGTTGCCGGGCGCGTCGATGATGAATACACCTGGACGGGCCAGTGCCCATGTCCGCAGTCGGTTCATCATGACCATCGCAGCGCGCCCTCCCGCCATACATAGACCACACCAACAAAGAGGACGGCCAGGAACGCGAACATTTCGATGACGGCCGAAGCGCCCATGTCCGCGACCACCACAGCCCAGGGATACATGAAGATCATTTCCATATCGAAGGCCAGAAACAGCAGGGTGACGGCATACCAACGAACGTGGTACCGGGAGAATGCGTGCTGCTCCGGCAGGGAACCGGACTCATAGGGCAGCGCCTCGACGGGCTTACGTGCGATCCTGAAAGCCATCGCTGCGCCGAACACGCCCAGGATGACGGCCAAGACCACGGCAAGCAGTGAAACAACGGCAAACACGTAACGCTCCTTCCAGCGGTCAGGATGGTCAGTAGATTGTTTTGCGAACTGTTTCCCGGATTGGTTAGGCGGTTGCGTACCTGTCCGGGTCGGCGTCGAACATCGGCGCGCAGTCATCGCAGCAGAGGTAATAGCGCTTACCCTTGTAATCGCGCACCAGCCCCTCCTCCTCGGCGTCGGCTTTGAGCACCGTCGAACCCTTCATAACCGGGCAGTAAGCGATCTCGTCTTCGTTGCGCTTCTCATCGCCGCTTGGGGCGTGATGATGATGTCCCATCAATTTCTCCTAATACCAGTAGGGGGTATGCGTGACGTTTATCGACGATACGGCATGGGGGTATGCAATTGCAAGGATCTAAAGGGCAAGTGACTGCGGGCCCTGCCTTGCGCTGGCCAACGTGGATACCTTTCCTGTTCATAATTTGGTACCATAGGGGGGTACCCTGTATGGTACGACCGCTTCAGCACCCGGCAGCAACTCCCACTAACACTGCGAGCAGAGGATTCAATCATGGCTACAACGACGACGGCGACTGTCGCCCAAATGGACGAGCACAGTGGAGCGCACGGCTACATCTCCAACAAAGAGGACTACCAGCGGCGGCTGAAGCGTATCGAAGGCCAGGCCCGCGGACTGCAGGGGATGGTTCAGGATGAGAAGTACTGCATCGATATTCTGACGCAGGTTTCGGCCATGACCCGGGCACTGGAATCAGTAGCCCTCGGGTTGCTCAATGACCACATGAGTCACTGCGTACTCGAAGCGGCGGCTACCGGCGGCGACGAGGCGAAGGCCAAGCTGAAGGAAGCCTCCGACGCCATCGCGCGCCTCGTCAGGTCCTGACACCGAATCACTACGCGTTGTTGAAGCGCAGTTTCCCGGGCACGCAGTCTTCGGTCTTATCCGTGCGACGGTTCGCCGGTGACGCGATGGTCAGCGTGGTTCAGCCCCTCGGCCACTAGGCGGGACAGGTGGCCGTCGATGATGCTGTAGACCACGTTCCGCCCGATTTTCTGCGTGCTGACCAGGCCGCTGAATCGCAGTTTCGCCAGATGCTGACTGACAGAGGTGCGGGTACTGCCGGTGGCCTCCACCAGGGATGTGACATCCGCAGGGCCCAGCGTCAATAGCCACAGGATGTGCAGCCGGGTCGGATCGGAGAGCATCCGGAACGTGGCCGCGCCCGCTTCCAGGCGAAGCTCATCCGGGGCATCCGGGTGGTGGAGGCTCGGCGCCGGGGTCTGCGGAACTTCGGTCACATCAGCGGCCTTCCTGCGCAAGCGCATCGGTTGTCGCACTCTCGCGACGCGGCCACAAACGAAGTGCGGCCAGTGTCCCCAGTGTAGCCAGAACCGCCAGTACGACGGCGGCGGCGGACTGTCCTGCGGCGGCGNCGCCGATCCAGCCTGCGACCGGGTAGGTGATGATGAAGCAGGCGTGTGAGAGGGAGAATTGGGCGGTGAAGAGATAGGAACGTGTGTTGTCGGTTGCAGCCCTGCGCAGCAACCTTGCCGAGGGAGTGTTGATCATCGAGGTTCCCGCCCCGAGTACGGTCCAGACGGCGAGCAGTAACGGCCAGGATTCCCCTCTCCACGCGATCACTGCTGCCGCGGTGATCGCCAGGGGAAGGATGATTCCCCCCAGGGCCATCAGCGACCGGTCCGGAATCCGGTCAAGGATCCGTGGCGCCGCGAGCGCCACGACCATTGAACCGGCACCGTAACAGGCCAGAGCGATCGCGAGGTCTGTGTTGGATCCGTCGAAGATGTCCAGGGCATAGATGACCGTATTAACCAGCACCAGTGCAGTTCCGCAGCCGACCACCAGATTCAGTGCCATCAGACCGCGCAGAGACGGTTCGCGCAGAAAGATCCGGGTGCCCAGGGTGGTGCGGTGCATCAGCGCCCCGGACCGTTCCGCGGGGGCCAGCTGCGGGAGCCGGGTGGTAACGACCATCAGGGCGGAGAGGAGGAATCCTGCCATCGTCCCGACAAAGAGGTTGTTGTAGGACATAACCGTCAACAACGCAGCAGCCAGGGCCGGGCTGAGCAAGGACTCCAGGTCATAAGCCAGCCGGGACAGCGAGAGCGCCCGGGTGTAGTCCTTCTCTTTCGGCAGGACCACAGGAATCAGCGACTGGAACGCCGGGGTGAAAGTAGCCGACGCCGACTGCAGAATGAAGATCAGGACATATATCTGCCAAACCTGGTCAATGAACGGCAACGCCAGGGCGATGCCGGCCCGCACCAGATCAGCGCAGACCAGCACCGCTTTGCGCGGGAGGCGCTCCACCAACGCGGCCATCACCGGAGCAACGAACACATAGGCGAGCATCTTGATGGTCAATGCCGTGCCCAGCACCGCGCCGGCCTGTCCGCCGGCCAGATCGAACGCCAGCAGGCCAAGCGCAACAGTGAGCAGACCGGTTCCCAGTAGCGCCACGATCTGCGCCGTGAACAGCTTCCGGTAGGCGGTCACCCGAAGTACCTCAAGCACAATGAAACCCTTTCCTTGGAACAATTGGTTTCATTTATAGCACATAAGTGCACACGTATGCACTTACAGTGTGCTTTTGATTCGCGGGTTTACAGAGTAATTATCAACGGTGATTCAGGGACGACCAGTCAACATGCCGTCTGCTCCATTCCAGGGTTTCCGGTTGGGTGGGAGCGGCTGGCCCTGGGGCTTTGCGGGCGCTCGTCGAACGATCGAAAGCCGGCGAACCCGTAGGTTGCGAGTCCACCGGCCGTCGGTTAACGAAGTGCGATCGTACTTTGATGCGCCCGTCAGCGCTCCGTGCCTGCACCGGTCAGGTGCTTCGGTTCGGCAGCGGCACTATCCCGCGTGGTGGCTGGTTTGTCCTGCCTGTTGCTTCGCAGCGGTTTGAATCCGCGAAGCCTGAGGCTGTTGGAGACGACGAAGACGGATGAGAACGCCATGGCCGCCCCGGCGAGCATCGGGTTGAGCAGTCCGGCGGCGGCCAGCGGAAGGGCAGCCACGTTGTAGGCGAAGGCCCAGAACAGGTTTCCCTTGATGGTGCCAAGGGTCCGCCTGGAGAGCCGGATGGCATCCGCCGCGGCCCGAAGGTCGCCGCGGACCAGGGTGAGATCGGAGGCCTCGATGGCGACGTCGGTTCCGGTTCCCATGGCCAGGCCCAGGTCAGCCTGGGCCAGGGCAGCGGCGTCGTTCACGCCGTCGCCGACCATGGCCACGACTTTCCCTTCGCCCTGGAGTCGCTTGATCACGTCGACCTTGTCCTGCGGCATGACCTCGGCGATCACCTGCTCGATGTTCACCTGGGCGGCGACCGAGCGGGCAACGGTCTCGTTATCACCGGTCAACAGCACCGGGGTGAGGCCGAGCTGCTTGAACTGCGCGATCGCTTCCGCGCTGGTGTCCTTGATAGCGTCCGCAACAACCAGGATTCCGCGGGCCTTACCGTCCCAGCCGATGGCGACGGCAGTGCGGCCGTCCGCTTCGGCGTCGGCCTTGGCGCGTTCCAGTTCCGCGGTGAGCGGCTGGGACCAGTCGGCCAGCAGCTTGGCGCGTCCTACCAGAACGGCGCGTCCGTCAACAACGCCCTGGACGCCCATTCCTTCAAGGTTGGTAAAGTCCTCCACCCCCGGAAGGTCTCCGGTTTTCTCGGTGGCGCCCTTGGCAATTGCCTGGGCAATGGGGTGTTCGGAGGCATCCTCCAGCGCACCGGCCAGCCGGAGCACCTCGTCCCGGTCCTCACCCGTGCCTGCAACCACATCGAGCAGAGTCATGCGTCCGGTGGTGACCGTTCCGGTCTTATCCAGGACGATGGTGTCTACCTTGCGGGTGGATTCAAGGACCTCGGGACCCTTGATGATGATGCCGAGCTGCGCTCCGCGGCCCGTGCCGACCAGCAATGCGGTAGGTGTTGCCAGGCCAAGGGCGCACGGGCAAGCGATGATCAGCACGGCGACCGCCGCGGTGAAGGCGTACTCGGCGCCACTGCCGGTACCGAGCCACCAGCCGAGAGTGCCTGCTGCCAGAGCGATGACGATGGGTACGAAGATTCCGGAGATCCGGTCCGCGAGCCGCTGTGCCTGTGCCTTGCCGTTCTGCGCGTCTTCGACCATGCGGGCCATTTGCGCCAGTTGGGTGTCGGATCCAACCCGGCTGGCTCGGATGAGCAGACGCCCGCCCACGTTGACGGTGGCGCCGGTGACGTTGTCTCCGGGGACCACTTCCACGGGCACTGATTCACCGGTGAGCATGGAAGCGTCAACTGCGGAGGAGCCCTCGGTGATGACGCCGTCGGTGGCGATTTTCTCCCCCGGCCGGACAATGAATTCATCGCCAACGGTCAGGGCGTCCACGGGGATGCGTTCCTCGGTTTTACCGGTTGGTCCTTCGCGGAGGACGGAGACTTCCTTGGCGCCCATTTCCAGCAGCGCACGCAGTGCGGCTCCGGCGCGGCGCTTGGACTTTGCCTCAAAGTATCGGCCCGCCAGGATGAAGGTGGTGACCCCAGCTGCTACTTCAAGGTAGATGTTCGATGTGCCGTCCATCCTGGCGATGGTGAGCTCAAAGGGATGGGTCATCCCGGGTTCACCGGCGGTGCCGAGGAACAAGGCGTAGCTGGACCAGGCGAATGCGGCGATGGTGCCCATGGAAATGAGCGTATCCATGGTCGCGGCACCGTGTTTGAGGTTCGCCCACGCTGCCTTGTGGAAGGGCAGTGCGGCCCATACCAGCACCGGGGCGGCCATCGCGAAGGAAAGCCACTGCCAGTAGGTGAACTGCAGCGCTGGAATCATTGCCATCGCGATCACCGGGATGGAAAGCAGTGTGCTGACCACCAGCCGGTTGCGCAGGCTGTTCAGTTCCCCGGCACCTTCCTCAGCCGCATCTTCATCCTGGCCGGTACCCTGCTGCGGCTTTTTTAGCTGGGGCAGTTTGGCGGTGTAGCCGGCCTTCTCCACTTCGGCCACGAGGTCCTCGTGCTCAATGCCGGCGGGGAAGCTGACTTTGGCTTTTTCGGTGGCGTAGTTGACCGTCGCGGTCACGCCGTCGAGCTTGTTCAGGCGCTTTTCGATGCGGTTTGCGCATGAGGCGCAGGTCATTCCGCTGATGGCCAGTTCAATCTGGCCCGCGTTGACCGGCTGTTGCCGGATGCTGTCCGGAATGGTGCTCATGGCTCCTCCTTCTGAGGTGCTGGTTCTGGTCTTGGAAAGTCCGGTCTAGTGGTCCGTGTGGCCCTCATCGGTCGTTTCCTCTTGTTCGGGCGCTTCTTCGCTGGCGTCGGCGGATGTCTCCGCCCGGTCGGCGGTGGCGGTGAACTCCGCGGTGCGGACCACGCCGTCGTGCTGGAAGTCCAGATACAACCGGTAATCCCCCGCCGATGGGACAGTGGTGTAGAAGGTGATGGCTGGTCCGGACTCGGTTTGGCCGTCGCCCGGGGTTCCGGCCGGGTGCACGTGCAGGTACGCGAGGTCGCCGTCCCGGAGTGCGACGAGGTGTCCGTAGGCTGCGAGATACGGCTGCAGATCGGTCACGGGTTCGCCGTCGCGGCTGACGGAGAGCGTGAGTTCGGATTCTGCGCCGGGAACGAGCTCTCCGTCCAAGGTCACGGTATAGCCGTCGACTTCAGCGGTTCTTGATACGGCTGGCAGTTCTTCCGGTGTGTACTCGCCGGCAACCGCGATATCGACACCCAGGATTAGACCTTCGTCCGATTCATTGTCTGCCGGAACAAAGTCCGCGAAGACCCGCCAGGTACCGGCGGTCAGATCGACCGGCACACTCCACGTCCCGTCCTCCGAGAGCTCAGGGTGCACATGTTGGAAACCGGTGGTGTCGCTGCGGACCGCGATTAGGTGCATGTCCTTATCGTGGCTCTGCTCGTATTCGGTGACGGGCTCGCCGTCAGCGGCCAGGATCTGAAAGTTCAGCTGTGTTGCCGATCCGGCTGGAAGGATTCCGGTTTCGGGCTGGAGGGTGTAGCCACGCTCGGAGACCATCAACCCTCCGGGCAATTCGCCCCCAGCGGTTGGCTGGTCCGGTTGCATTTCACTGTGCGCACCGGCTTCCGAAGAAGAAGTTGACCCGCCGTCCATCTCCTCCATATTATGCGTCTCCTCAGCAGGAGGCACCGGGCTGCCGAGAACACTGCCCGTTCCGAGCGCCCCGGCGAAAGCCACAGCAAGAATTCCGCCGTAAGCGGCCAATTTGATGGGAGTGCGCATTGCGTTACTTGCCTTTCATAGTCTGCCTTCCAGGCAGTGACCTGTTCAGCGGTTGCTTATCGGCGGTGCCCGCCGGACCGGNCGGGCATGAGCCCGCCGGACCGGAATGGATCACGCCGGGACGACTACCTCGTAGCCGGCTTCCTCTACTGCTTCGGTGATTGCGTCATCCGAAATGGGTCCGTCGCTGTCGACGGTCAGGCGTCCGGCGGCGACGTCCACCGAGATATCGGTGATGCCGGGGATCTTGGTGACTTCAGCAGTGACCGATCCGACGCAGTGATCGCAGGTCATGCCCTTTACGGTGTAGGTATTGCTCGCCATGGTGACGTGCTCCTCTCGGTTGGAAATTGCCGGGTACCCCCCGGGTGTACTAAGCATACCCCCATAAGGTATGGATGACAAATACCCTCTGGGGGTACCTCTGTTCTGGATTCTGCGCATGCCGGCTACCCCTCCGTCGAGGTCTTCGCGGCCAGGAAGTCCTGCCGCATGCCCAGGGTGGAGTCGGTAATTCTCATGGAAGTCGCCGCGTCCGGCGCCGTACGGGTCAGTGCCCGGATCGCGTCGATTGTTTCGGGCACCACAATGGCTTCGTTGTATACCTGATAGGTGAGGAAAACCTCGTCGCCCTGGACGGTGATCAGGTCTTCCCACACAGCCACTTCCCACATGTCTCCCCTGGGCCGGCCGAGATCCTTCATCAGCTCAATGGTCGAGTTCAGGGCAACGAGCCCGTCCGACATGCGGATGAAGGCGATGCGTGGTGCGGCGCGAAGGGCGGCGATGACCTCCTCGCGCCCGGCCGGGCGGGTCAGCTGAAGCGTCCAGTAATGGTTATGGCTCTGCGTGTGCGCGCCCTTGGCTGCGATGGTCACCAGGTCCAGATCCGGAAGGACTGTCTGTGCATCCGGGCCCTGATGTGATGGGATTGTCGGTTCGGGAACCATGGTGTTCATGATTCCGCCCACATGTGATTCCCACGGGTCGGTAGCCCGGCGGATGAGGACCCCGCGCGCCTTGGCCAGAAGGCCTGCATCCTGGAATGCGCCAAGGACACGGACGATGCTGGTGGTGTTGCAGGAGACCACACGGGTCATGTCCCTGCCCAACGCGCTGTCGTAATTGGCCTGCGCGACAAACGAGTGCCCTGTGGTTTCGTGGGATTCACCTCCCTGCAGCACCACTTTCACGCCGGCCGCCCGGTAGCCTGCCAGATTATCTGCGGCAACCTGCTTGGGAGTTGTATCTATGACGACATCGGCCTCCTCCAAGAGCAGCTGCAACCCGCCCACGACGGTGATTCCGGCTCGTTCCATGACAACCCGCGCCTCGTTTGTGGCCGCAAACACAGTGAACCGGTTGGCCGCCGCCTGGATACGCCAATCGGCAACGACGTCGGCAACGCCGACGAGTTCCATATCCGGTTGGAGCAGCACCGCATCCGCTACCCGCTTGCCAATGACGCCGTATCCATTGATTGCCACCCGCGTTTTACTCATCTGTTCCTACCTTCGGTTGCAGTTGATCTCGTTGCCCGTCAGGTGTTTCCGGACCGGACCTGTCAGGGTCGGCGGCGGCCATTGGGAAGTCCTTGGATTCTCCGCCTGCCAGTTCGACATAGTTGCTGGCGACACCGATGCGCACGGCCGGCGCGGTGCAGGGTTGGAGGTGGATCAGGATTCGGTCCTTGCTCAGGGTGACCTCGACGCGGTGTCCGCGGTATCGCAGCTGGAAACAGATCCTGCCCAAGTGCGCCGGCAGCCGCGGGGCAAAGGTCAGGGCATTGGCCTCTGTCTGCAGTCCGGCAAACGATCTGGTGATCAGGTCGACGGTCCCGGACATTGCCCCCAGATGTATTCCTTCCTGGGTGGTGCCTCCCTGGGTGTCGTCCAGGTCGGCCACCAGGGCTTCGCGGAAGACTTCCCAGGCCCGTGATTCATCAAATCTGGACAATACCGAGGCGTGTACCACCCGGCTGAGCGTTGAACCGTTCGCGGTGCGGGCTAGGTAGTACTCGACTGTCTGCTCCAGGTCCGAATCGCTGAAGGGGTAGCCGAGCCGGTGGAGCTGCTTGAGCACTCCCTGGGGGCCGAGGAGATGGATCAGCATCAGCACGTCCGCCTGTTTGGCCAGCTTGTACCGGTTGGTGGCGTCACCTTCCGCTTCGAGGATCAGGTCCAGCCGGCCAATATTGCCGTACTTGGCCCGGTAGTGCGCCCAGTCGAGTTCGGCCAGATCCGCGTACCCCTCGAACTGGCTCAATACGCCATCGGAATGGAAGGGAATGGAGAGCCTGCGCGCGAGCCGGGACCAGAGGCTGATCTCTTCCGGTCGGATGTGTAGCCGATCGGTGAGTTCGTTGGCCGGATGGCCGGCCAGCTCCACCATGACATCGCAGGCCCGCTCGCAGACCCACGAGACCAGGACGTTGGTGTAGGTGTTGTCGCGGATTCCTGCCCCGGGCGCGTCCGGGTATCCGTCATGGTATTCGTCCGGACCCATCACACCGGAGATATGAAAGCGGTCCTCTGCCTGGTCGAAGGTGGCCAGGGATGCGAATATCCTGGCCACTTCAACGATCAGTTCCGCTCCGCGCTCCAACAGCCAATCGCGGTCCCCTGATACCTGATAGTGCTGCCACGCGTTATAGGCCACTGCCAGTCCCACGTGCCGCTGGCGGTACGAGTTGTCTTCCATCCACCGGGACGATCGGGTGTTGTAGAGCTCTTTTGGGGTCTCTTCCCGCCCATCGCTTCCGCTCTGCCACGGAAAGAGCGCGCCCTCAAGGCCGACGGTCTTGGCTGCGGCGCGCGCAGCGTCCAGCCTTCGCCAGCGGTAGTCCAGCAGTGCTCGGCTGATTCCAGGGACGCGGATCCCGATCACCGGAAAGACGAATAGTTCGTCCCAGAAAATGTGGCCCCGGTAGCCCTCGCCGTGAAGGCCTCGTGCCGGCACTCCCGCGTCCAGGACGGCGGTGTGCACGGAGATCGTCTGGAGCAGGTGAAGTACGTGTAGGTTGAGCACCAATTGGGACTGCGCGTCTGTATCCAGTGTGATCGCGAAGCGGTCCCAGAGACGCCTCCAGGACGCTTCGTGGTCTTCCAACAGTTCGCTCACACCCCGTCCGCTGCCGGCCAGTTCGGCCAGCGCACCCGTCGCAGGTGAGGAGATCGCCCCATCACGCGATGTCACCACGGCGGCGGTCTTGTCCATGGTGACCGACTGGCCATCGGCTAACCGGGCATCGAACTGCCGCCGGTATTGCCCGGTTCCGTCCACCGATCCGGGTTCCACTTTTCCGCCGCAGCTGACGATGGTTCTCACGGCGAGTGCGATGCGTATCCGGCTCCGATTGGTCTCTACTTCGCACAGGACCGTGTCGCCGTCGGGCTCGGTGAAAGCGGGGGCGCTCAGATGGCGGTGGCCTGTGCCGACGTAGTCGCGGACGTTGGTGTTGGTAACACCTGCGTCTATGCCGGTGCGCACACTCACGGTGCCAGTGAAGCCATCAGCAGCAATGGTTGTTTCCAAAGCGGCAAGATGAGGGTTGTGCATGGAGACAAGCCGCCTTTGCACAATAGAGAGCCGTCCTGCCCCCGGAGCGGACAACATTACTCGGCGTGTGAGCAGGCCCCGGCGCAGATCGAGTTCAACGCTTTCCTGCGAAGTGTTGATGTCTCCCGTTGACCACCACGGACCGTCGCCGATACGAATATCCACTGGCAGCCAGTTCGGGACATTGACCAGGTGCTCTTCCTCCAATTCGCGGCGGTGCATGGTGCTGGCCGTGCGGTTGTAGACGCCGGCAAGGTAGGTGCCCGGATAGTGAACGCCGTCGTCTTTGCGTTCCGGGTGCGCTCCACGGGTCGCCATATACCCGTTGCCCAGGGCTGTGAGCGCTTCGCGGTGTCCTTCGTGTGCCGGGTCGAACCCCTGGTAGACCAGGGTCCATGGATCGGCGCGCGTGGAGCCCAGATCCAGTTCGGCGACATCGCCAAGAACGATGTGGGCGCCTGCCAGCTCCAATTGGGTTCGATGGCCCGTACGGTCGATTCCCACGACCAGTCCGAAACCGCCGCGGCGG
>NZ_ALPM01000059.1:0-4231 GCF_000294595.1 Arthrobacter sp. TB 23
TGAACGCCAGCGGCGGCGTCCTCAATCACCGCCGTACGCTGGGGCGGCACACCGAGCTGGCGGGCGGCCTCAAGAAACATGGATGGATCCGGTTTGCCGGGCAGACCCCGCTCGGCAGCTGTCTCTCCGTCAATAACGACATCGAACTCTGCCTCGAGTCCAGCTGCCTTCAACATCGCCCCGGCATTGCGGCTGGCCGTCACCAGACCAACAAGTACCCGACCACTGCGCAGCCGGCCCAGCAACGCAACAGTTCCCGGAAAGGCCCGGATTCCGTCCCGGGCAACCACTTCCTGGAACAGAGCGTTCTTCCTGGCACCCAGACCGTGGACAGACCAAACATCCTCCCCGTCTCCCGGGCTGCCCGCGGGGATCTTCAATCCCCGCGAGGCCAGAAAAGCGGTAACACCATCCTCACGGTGCCTGCCATCAACATACAGACGGTAGTCCGAATCACTATCGAAGGCCCGCATGCCCTCTCCGAGCGCCAGCCGCGGATCCTGGAGAACATCATCGAAGAGCTCCTTCCAGGCGTGCGCGTGCACTGTCGCCGACTGGGTGAGAACCCCGTCCATGTCAAACAGGACTGCGTCGTAGGGCAATGCTGCGATCTGACGCAAACGCCCCCGGGCCGGTTGGGAAGCTTGAACTGACACTGGATTCCTACCCCGCATCCACTTCGGTCGCCGTATGCTCGGCCTCCGGCTCGGCTGGCGCCGAACCTGTTGGCGGTACGTGCCGCAGCCGGGTGGCAGCGAGGATTGCGGCGACGGCGGCTATCCCGGCGGCGACGGCGGCGGCGACGTTGAGTCCGCTGGCGAAGGCCGCGCGCGCGGTCTCCAGCAGTGCCGTACTCAATTCCGCGGGGAGCTCGCCGGCGGCCGCGATGGCGCCGTCGATGCTGTCCCGCGCGGAGGCTCCCGCCTCGGCGGACAGGCCTGCGGGAAGTGCGCCGTCGATTTGGCCGCGATAGGTGGCGACCCCGACGCTGCCGATGACCGCCACGCCCAGCGAAATGCCGAGGTCGTTGGCCGTGGTGGCCAGTCCGGAGGCTGCTCCTGCTTTCTCCGGCGGCACCGAACCGACCACAAGGTCCGTGGTGAGGGCCATGGACGGTGCGACGGCCGGGTAGAGAATCATGAATCCGGCGATCAGCAGGGGCAGTCCGGAGGTGCTCTCCACCTGGGTGAGCAGGAGGTAACCGATCACCTGCACCGCGAGGCCGATGGCGATCACGTTGCCGGGACGGATTTTTCGTGCCAGCACCGGTGAGAGCATCGAGACGACAATCAGGATCAGTGCTGCGGGCAGGACCGCCAGCCCGGCCTGCAGCGGCGAGAGTCCCGCGACCAGCTGGAGGTACTGGGTGAACATGAAGTACACGCCGCCCAGTCCTGCTGCGGAGAGAAGGAACACGACCAGCGCACCGCTGACCGTACGGTTGGCGAACAGCCGCACATCCAGCAGAGGTGACGCGGAACGCAGTTGGCGCATCACGAACCACAGCCCGAAGCCCAGGCCGGCGGCGATGGTCAGCAGCGGTACCGTCAGAGCTTCCTCCCGGGCAAATGCCTTGATCCCATAGATGATCGGCAACAGGGTGGCCACCAAGAGTACCGCGCTGAACAGATCGAGCCTGCCCGCGTTCGGGTCGCGGTGCTCAGGCAACAACAGCGGTGAGGCGATGACAACCAACAGCATCACCGGCACCGCCACCAGGAACGTTGCGCGCCAGGAAAAGGCTTCCAGCAGAAGTCCGCTCAGCAGCGGGCCCAGTGCCACTCCAGCGGAAATGCCTGCCGCCCAGACACCGATGGCCACCCCACGCTGCTTCGGATCGCGGAACATGGAGAAGATTAGGCCCAGTGTGGCCGGCATCTGCGCAGCCGCCGCGATACCGAGAATGGCCCGCCAGAAGATCATCATGGCCGGATCATCCGTATAGGCCGCGGCCACGGAAACAATACCGAACGCCGCCGCGCCAATCATCAGCAGCCTTCGGCGCCCGATCCGGTCACCGAGGGTTCCCATCGTGACCAGGAATCCGGCCATCAGGAAACCGTAAATGTCCAGGATCCACAACATCTGGATGCTGGTGGGCTCCAGATCAGCGGCAATATGCGGTATCGCCAGAAACAGGATGGTAAGCATCATAAACAGCAGCATGGAGGGCAGGACCAGCAGACCAAGACCGGCCCACTCCCTACCTCCTGCCCGCACATCGGTCGTGCTGTTCGCAGAGGACATCGGCTTTTCCCTTCTCGGATTCATTCTCAGTATTTGGTTTCCATGCCACCGTCGGCATTTAGGTGCCTCCGGACAATGCGATACAACCAATCTTGATACCCTAGGTGGGTACCGTACAACTGATACCCTAGCCCGGTACTGTATTGATGTCCACACTTTGAGTTGTCGTCATGAAACCGGAGCCGTGTGGGTGGCCGGACGGGATGGGGATTCTACTCAATCAAAGCAGGTGTACTCCGGATACCCCCATGAGGTATGTTTGAAATATACCCTCCTGGGGTACCCGAAAAGAAAGGAACACACATGATGCGCAAGCGGATTCTGATCATTGGAGCTGGAGCGGCCGGAAGCTCCGCCGCCCAGGCACTGCACCAGTCAGGCACAGACCTGGAAGTAACCGTGATCGGAGCGGAAAACCTGGCACCCTATAACCGGACCACCGTCAATAAGGGTCTTCTCTCCGGCGCGGTGGACCTAGAGAACATCATCCTGCCCGGGATGGATCTGCCGGGCTACGCATGGCAGCTGGGCACGAACGTTACAGCCCTTGACCCGTCAACCCGGACCGTGGAGCTGGAGAACGGCGCCACCATTGAGGCCGACGCGGTGCTCTTGGCCACCGGCGCAGAACCTCGCGCATTGACCGCCGCCGTGGATGACGGAGCCCGGAGCCGCGTCCTTCGTCTCCGGAGCGCAGCAGACACACAACGCCTGCGGGCTCTCACCATTGCCAACCTGCCGGGTCATGTGGTGATTGCCGGGGCGGGCCTGATCGGCACGGAGACCGCGGCGGTACTGCTCGAAGCAGGATGCCAGGTCACTCTGACCGACCCGTCACCATTGCCGATGCGAAACCATCTGGGACACACCATCGCGCAGTGGGTCGCCACAGCGCACCGCACCGCCGGCGTCGACTTCCGCCCGGCCACCACCATTACTGAAATACGGGCCGCGGACGAAGCGCTGCTGGTGAGCCTCGCCGTTGGAAACAGTCTTCACGCCGCGGTCGTTCTCGCATCTTTGGGTGTCACTCCCGCCACGGGGTGGCTGGAGGGCAGCGGGATACCGTTACAGGCAGGACGCCGGCCAGGCGCAATCCTGGTGGATCAGGATCAGCGCGTTGAGGGATTGTCTGGAATGTACGCCGCCGGGGACGCCGCGGCAGTACCGGGACTCGACGGGAAACCTGCACGGATCGAACACTGGGGCGCCGCCATCAGCCAGGGCAGATCGGCCGCCGCGGCCATTCTTCGGGACCTGCACGGGGAGCCGTCCGAGGTCGGGTCCACGCAGCCGCTCATCCCGCCGGCGACTGCCAGCTACAGCACATATGTACACGGGACCAAACTCACCATCCTCGGCAGCCCGGCAAACGGCGTCCGTGAGCAGTTCATTCTCGGAAACCTCGACTCTCCCCGGTTCGCCCTCGCCTTCTTCGACGCCGAAGACCGGATCACCGGCGCCGTAGGGGTCGGCGGCGCCCGCGCCGTGAATCAGCTGCGTTCGGCGATCGCGCGCCGGGCACACGCCGCTGAGCTGGAGACTGAGGCCAGCTTCGAGCCCGTAGGAGGGCCACAGTGAATACGACACTGCGCGGCGTGCTGAGCAAACAGGTCGGAAACTGGTCGATTGTCCTGACCGTCATCACCGAGGTTTCCCGCACCTGCGCCGGAATCTGCCAGGGTGGAGGCCGCCCGTGATCCGGACCAAACGCATCCTGGGAACAGTGAGCGTAATCGCCATTGCAGCCGGAGCGGCCCACCTGTTCCTTGACGGCCTTGCCGGCAGCCTCATCCCGCTCCAAGCCGTGATCCAAAACCGAACCGACGCAGACCCGGCGGTCCTCGGAATTCTTGTCTCCGTCGCGCTGGCCTCGGCTTCGCTGTTCCAGCCACTGGGAGCACGCTTGGCCCAAAGGTTCGGCGACGGCGCCCTAGCCATCACCGGCGCGTTCCTGGCCGCCGCTGGGTACGGGCTACTCCCC
>NZ_ALPM01000060.1:0-29680 GCF_000294595.1 Arthrobacter sp. TB 23
CGGCTGGCGGCCTGGGATCGGCAATGTTTCATCCCGCGGCCGGAGCACTGGTGGCACGATCAGCGCCAGCCGGGCAGGAGTCACTGCCGGTGGCCGTGTTCTCCGCCGTGGGAATGGCCGGGGCCGCGCTGGTACCGGTGGCAGTCCTCGGCAGTGTGACTTCCCTGGCCGGAGCGGCCGCCGTGCCGTTCACCGTGCCGCTGCTGGCCGTCGCCGTCGGCCTTCTATTCTCCCGCACCGTGCGCAGCGCAGCACCGCACGAGCACAAATATCCTACTCCATCGGGATCAGCGGACAACCCATCCATGGTGATGCCGGTAGCCGCGGCGGCGCTCCTGTCATTGACCGGCGTTACAGTCATGGCAAGCGCCCCACTGATCCTGGCCGCGGATCTGGGCGCGACCCATGCCCTGCTTGGTTACTCCGTTGCAGCCTACAGCGCGTCGGCGGCCGTCGGCGGGATACTCCTTGCACTGTGGGTGCGCCGGGTGAAGCTTCGAACCGTCATGCTCTCCGCCGCGGGCGCAGGAGTGCTTGCTTCCCTGGCCATGCCATATGTACCACTGGCATGGACCCCCGCGGCGATGGCCATTGCAGGTGCTGGGCTCGCCGGAACACTTCCGCTGCTGGTGACCTCAGCCAAAAAAGCCGGCGAGACCTCAGTCGGCCCAGCCTTCGCGAGAATCCTCGGCGTCGCTTCAGGACTCGGCGCCGTCGGATACACAGGTATCGGGCTACTGCAGGAACCGTTCGGATACGCACCCATCCTGACCCTAACGAGCGCGGCGGCCGGGACAGCCGCCCTGATTCTCCTCACCCGCCTGCCGGAAGCCCCAGGCAGCGCCGAAACAGCCATCCACGCCGCACTAAGCCGCTGCCCCTGTGCCGGATCCACCTGCAGCACCGTCCAGAAGGAACCGCTGCCGGTATAACTGGCCGGTGCTGCCATCGATAGCAGTCGAGGATTCAAACAAGGGGGCGTTGGGTGGATAGCAGAAACAGGTTCTCACCGATCGTTGCCCGGACGATGATCGTTCGTCATCCTGTCGGACCTGTCGCGTTTGACTGCGTCAAAATCATTTTCATTCGGGCGGGGTCCGCCCTGCTGTATAGCGAGTTCGGCGAGAGAACGGTGCGTCCGGGCAATGTGGTCATCCTGGCGGCACACACCTTATATGGCAACGAACCGGAGGAGACCATCACCGCCACAACGCTGTATCTGGATAGAATTTACCTCGTTGATCAGGTGTACTGGCAACACGCACCGATGCTCGCCGATCGGCTTGAAGCTCAGGATTTCATGGATGCCCGCTACACCGAGCCTGCCCAGATCCTGGATGTCGGCAGGCCCGGCACCGAAGATATGGCGATCTGCCCGTCGAGGCAGCAATGCGTCAGGTCGGCTGGCACAGTCGGGGCCATGCCGCCCGGATGTTCCGCCAGGCGGTCGGGGTTACCCCGACCCGTTATCGGCAGCTCAGCCGGAATCAGGCGCCAGCCTGAGACTACGATACACATGTCCGTTTCGGTGATACGCACATCCGCATCATCGCCCGACACCGCACCAGGGCGGTTTGTGGGCTGGTAACCCGGTGGGGATACGTCGGGTTCACCACCGCGCCGGACAGTCACATCGCCCATCCGTTGTCCGTCTCACGCTTGCTGGTATTCCCGGCGCACCTGATGGTCACCGAGCCCGATCGGCCCGGTGCTCAGGGTAGCGGGAGGAGACCGGGCGATGGTCAGGACACGGGAGCAAGACCAGGCCGCACGAGAAGCGAAGCTCGACGAGCTGCACGAGCGCCTGACCGGTGCTGTCGAACAGCTCGTCTCCGGCGATGATTGGCGCCGCGCGCTCACCTTCGCAGCACGGTTCAGAGCCAGATCATTCTCAAACACGCTGCTGATCTGGGCGCAGCATGGGGCGGGCTACGACGCTGGTCGTGTTCCGGAGCCGGTGCCGTCGCATGTGGCCGGGTATCGGCAGTGGCAGGGCCTGGGTCGGCAGGTGCAGAAAGGTCAGCCGGGGTACATGATCTTCCCCCCGGTCACCGGCCGCTTCGCGTCGTCGAACCCGACGGATGCCGAGTCCTGGCGGCGGCTCGGCAAGGGCGAGAAACCGCGGCCCGGCGAGGTGGTGCGGTCGAAGATGTTCGCGGTCCGGCCGGCCTACGTCTGGGACGCCTCCCAGACCACCGGCGATCCGATCCCGGAGCCGCCGGCACCGAAACTGCTGGAAGGCGAAGCACCAGCAGGACTCTGGGATGGCCTGGCCGCGCTGGTTGAGGAGCGCGGGTTCGCGGTGCTGCGGGTGCCCCACGAGGGGATGATCCACGGCGCCAACGGGATGACCGACTACACCGCGAAGACGGTCGCGGTCCGCGAGAACATGGACCCCGCCGCGCAGGTCAAGACCCTCGCCCACGAACTCGGCCACGTTCTGATGCACGGCCCCGACGCCGAAGACGCTCGCCAGCACCGCGGTATCGGGGAGGTTGAGGCCGAATCGGTCGCGCTCATGATCGGCGCCGCCCACGACATGGACACCAGCGGCTACACCATCCCGTACGTCTCGACGTGGGCGGCCAGAGTGCATGGCAAGGAACCGGTCGAGATCGTCAAAGCCACCGGCGAGCGCGTCCGCAAGACCGCCTCAACGATCCTGGACCAGCTCCACAGCGCCCAGATCAGTGACGGGACGCCGCCGGGTCTTGACCGTGAACCATCACATCGCGGCCAGCCGGCCCGAGAACAGGTCACGCACGAGCGGTCGGCGCCTGCACGGCCAGTGACGCGTCGGCGGGTGGAGCCGCTTCCGAAACCGGAGCCCGCGGCCGTGTCGCCGGGTTCGGTGCGGGGGCTGTGATGTTCACGCACGGTGGTTTCGCTGCCGCTCTGTTGCGGATGAACAAGTCCTTGTCACTGTCGGCTGCCGCGNNCAGCCGACGTCCCGGTGTTTCCGTGCGTGCCGGGCGGGAAGCGCCCCATCGCCGAGCATGGATTGCTCGATGCGACAACTGATCCCGGCCAGGTGGACGCGTGGTGGAGGCAAACGCCGACGGCGAACATCGGCCTGCCCACCGGTGCCGCCTCGGGTGTCGTGGTCGTCGACGTCGACGTGCACGGCCCGGTCAATGGTTACGAGGCATTTGCTCGCGCGGGCGGGGCCGGACTTGTGCACGGGTGGGAGTTCTTGGTGCGGTCCCCGTCGGGCGGGATGCACGCCTACTTCCCGGCCATCCTGGAGGCGGATCAACGGTCCTGGCAGGCGGCGCGTGCCGGGATCGACTTCCGCGGGGACGGCGGCTACATCATCGCCCCGCCGTCGCGCCGATTCATCAACGGCACCGAGATTCGGTATGAGGTGTACACGATCAGCACTGGCCCCGCCACAAGCCTGGATGCGGACCGGTTGCGGGACTTCCTCGACCCCCGTCCGGCACCTCGTCGCCCGGCGAGCCAGGATGTGGCGCGGGAGGCGGATCTGTCGCGGTTGGCGGGGTGGGTCGCCGCCCGTGGTGAGGGCGAACGCAATCGTGGCCTGTTTTGGGCCGCGTGTCGCCTCGCCGAGAACGGCTCTCCGGTCTCGGAGACCTTGGATGTGCTGTCGGCGGCGGCTTCGGAAGCGGGATTGGGTGAGCGGGAAATCACGGCGACCGTCCGCTCGGCCTACCGCACTACGCTCCCCCGCCGGCGGGAATCGTCGTCGTCGTCGGTGCAGGGCTCCTCGCCGCTGGCTACCGATGGCGGGTTCGCCCGAGACACCACACGCCAGTCGCCGTTGAGGGTTCGGGGACTGTGATGACGGCGCACGTCCGCAACCGACACGCGGGCCGGCGCTGGGCCGTGATCACCGCCGTTGCCGGAACGGTTTTCATCGCTGCCGGAGCCTTCTGGCTCAGTTTCACCGCGTTGGCTGATCTGGCCGCGCGGTCCGGGGTCGGTGGGAGGCAGGCGTGGGCGTGGCCGCTGATCGTCGACGGGATCATCGTGGTCGCCACCGTCGCTGTCGTCGCTCTCGCCGGCCACCGGTCGACCTGGTATCCGTGGGCGTTGCTGATCGGTGGCGCCGCGGTGTCGGTTACCGCGAACGCGATCCATGCCGTCGTCGCCGCCGATGCCGATGTCCCCGACGTGCTGGCCGCCAGTGTGGCGGCGGTGCCTCCGGTGGTGCTGCTGGCGATCACCCACCTGACGGTCATCCTCACCCGACCGCTCCCCGCCACCGACGGCCTGAGATCTGCCGAGCAGCTGGCAGAACTCTCCGCTGGACCCGCGGAGTCACGTACCAGCGCGCTGGCGACTCCGCCGAATGCCGGCGCCTCAGTAGAAGCCTCACCGGCAATCGACGCGGCTCCGCGCCCTCACACTGTCGCCGCGAGTACGAGTCGACGAGCGCACGCACGCGAGCTGCGTGACCGGGGGTGGTCGAACACTCGGATCGCCCGCGAACTCGGTGTCCATGCATCGACGGTGGGCCGGTGGTTCGCCAGCGCCCACCTCTCCGACAACACCGAACGCACCGATGCCGAGGAGGCGAAAAACTCATGAACCCCAATCACGACCCGCAGCATGAGCCCGAGCCGGACACAAGCCGCATCGCCACGGAGTCCGTCGAAAAGGTCGAGGCACCGGAAGCGGTCCAGGCCGCGAACACCTCCCGCCTCCGCAGTAACAACGACGAAACACCGATTCCGGGCGCGGGCCGGCGTGTACGGGGTGTGGAGTGGGTGCGGCCTACGGACCTGCTCACCCGCCACGGCGCAGAGCTGGCCGGTCGAGGTATCGACTTCGAGGTCGAACTAGTCCGCCGCACCCGCACCACCACGGCCACGCGCCTGCGGGGTCTCGGGGATCGGACGCGCCGGCTGCCGCCGCTGTCGGCCTTCGGCCGCAGCCAGAAGCTCCAGGCCGCTTCATTGAGGCCTGGAGTCGGGATGAGCTGAGCAGGGCAGCCGACCATGAGCACCACCGAGGCACCGAGCGAGAACGTCGCCTGTGGGGACGGCGTGCGCACCTGCTTGTCAGGAGGTGCCCTGACCATGACCGAGCACACGCACACCGTCACCACCGACAAGACGCCCGAGCCGGGCGGTGACTTCACGACCAGCGAGGGTCTACGCGCTTTGCTGCACCGACTCCACGCCGCCGGGCCGGGCGCATGGGGGCGCGACCCTACCGCGGCAAAACTGATGACCTTCACCGCGGAAAAGTACGCACCGTTGGCGCGCAAACACGGTCTGGACCCATGGGAGAGCGCTAGTGCGGCGTTCGATGTGATGCGCACCAAAGCGGCACGAGAGGCCGTCGATCCGTGGGCGGTGGTCACGCATGCGGTGCGGATCACCTGCGTCTTCGAAGAACGCGCCCAAGGCCTGCTCTGTTCAGTCCATCAGGCCAGACGTCCGCATGTATCGGCGTTTCATGATCCCGAACGCTTCGCGGATCGCGACAATCCACTGACGGATTACCACCCGGCGTTCCATGTCACCGATCACACCCAGACCACCCACGACGGTGACGACGGAGACGGCTCGGCGGCNCGGCGCGGGCGTGCACGTCGGCGTCATCTGCGGTCGAGGACGCGATCACCTTGTTCATGCTGCTGGACTGGCCACCGGCCACGGCACGGGCTGCGGTTGAGCATGTGTGCGGGGCGCTGGCGAGGATCGGCACCCGTCAGGGTACCTATGAAGCGCTGCGGCGGGACAAGCACGCCCGCGCACTCCTCGACATCCCCGGCCGCTCCTGGACCACCTTGCTGAAGACACTGCTTGGCAACCCCCACCCCCCTTACACCGCTACCGCGACCGGGCGGGGTGTGCTGCTGCGGCTGCTGATCGGCGAGACCCTGCCGGTGCTGCTGCGCGACGACGATCTCATCCTCGCTGTCTCTCTCGCAGCACAGAGCAGTGGGCATCGCGGAGGTGCCCAGTCGTGAGCGCGCCATCGGGACACATCGAACTAGAGCGCACGGTCGCCTCGATCATGGTGGGGCGGCGGCACCGTGCCGAGCTGGGTGACATCCATGAACTCGCCACCTCCATCGACCGCGGCGGCCTCCTGCAACCCGTTACCATCACCCCAGATGGTGTGCTCGTCTGTGGTGCGCGCCGGTTGGCGGCGATCAAGCAGCTCGGCTGGAAAACCGTCAACGTGTGGGTCCGCTCGGGCATCTCCGATCGACTCGGACATCTCCTCGCTGAGCAGGACGAAAACGTGTTGCACAAGCCGCTGACCCAGACCGAGGCGGCTGCCCTGTACCGGGAACTGAAAGCGCTCATGACCGAGGACGCCGCCCGCCGGCAGGCTTCGGCACGGTTCAGCACCGAGAATCAGCCGGGAGGCGACGGTGGTGCACATTTTGCACCACCGTCAAGCGGCGCACCCGGGAGGAGCCGTGAGCAGGCGGCGGCGATGATTCCCGGCGGTGCGTCCCACACCACGCTGGAGAAGATCGGCCACCTCCAGAAGATCGCTGACGACCCCGGCCAGCCCGCCGACTTGCGTGAGCAGGTGAGCGCTGAACTGAAGCGCATCGACGGTGGTGCCCCGGTGCACCCGATCTATGAAGCGGTGCGCGCCGCTGTCACCACGGCCCCGGAGGAGCGCGAGGCCAATCTGCATCAACTTGCCGCCGAGGCGCTCGTTCGTGCCAAGAAAGCGAAGAAGCGCACCCCCCGCTCCAAGCCAGTAGCCGACGATGGTGGTGAACCGGTGCGGTATCCGGTGCGGGCGTTCGTGCTGACCTGGACTGAACTGGCCGACTGGTGGACGCACTACGACATCGACCAGCTCGCCGCCGAACTGACCGACCAGCAAATCGAATCCTTCCTTGCGGCCGCTGAGGGCACGAGCCGGTTCGCCGAGGAGCTGCGCGCCGCCCGGGACAGACACAACAACACTGAATCCGTCCCGGCGCGGGGGCATCTGCGCGCGCTCTGACCTTCGACTTAGCCACGGGCGCTGTGGTGCACCTACCGGGCATGAAGATTCCCGACCTCCCCGAGCCTCGTTCCCGACACCGTCTGATCGCCGTGCTCGCCGTACTGGTGACGGTCCTCGTGCTGGCCGGCATCGGCGTCTACGGCCTCATCACCGGACCACCCACCACGAACGAGAGCGGCAGCGACGGGAGCCGGCCGCCTGGGCTGGTCCTCACATCACCGAGCCATCCGGTGCCTACTGCGACGCAGCGCCTGCCGACCGTACGCGCCTCGGACGATCCGGAGACCTTCGCCCGCAACATCGCGACCGCGTTGTTCGCCTGGGACACCGCCTCGGGGTTCATGCCCCTGGACTACACGAGCGTGATCCTCGCCGTCGGCGACCCCTCGGGTGCTGAGCAGGCCGGTGTCGCTTCCGACATCGCGACCTACCTGCCCAACCGGGAAGCCTGGACGGAACTGCGTCACTACGCCACCGCCCAGCACCTGACCATCGACGAGATGTTCGTGCCCGATGTCTGGGACACGGCCGTGGATCAGGCACAGCCCGGGCAGCTCGCCGAGGGCACCATCGCGTACACGATCAAGGGCACCCGCCACCGCACCGGCATCTGGAACGGCGAAGACGTCACCTCCGAGCATCCGGTGGCCTTCACCGTGTTCATCGTCTGCGCCCCGACCTACGACACCTGCCACCTGCTCCGGTTGTCCCAACTCGATAACCCACTCAGTTAGGCGCGAGGTGATTACTCGTGATGAAGAAGCTCACCATCGCCGCCCTCGCGCTGGCGTTCCTGGCGCCGTCGCTCGTACTGGTCGGTGTTGGGGTGGTGATGAACCCCGCCGCCACCGCCTCCTGCACCGCCGCGGGCACCAACCTCACAGTTGGCGACGTCCCTGGAGAACTCACCGTCACAACACCGAACGGTGAGACCTTCACGTTGAACAACACCCAGCTCACGCATGCGGCGACGATCATCGAGACCGGCACGAGCATCGACGGCATCACCCGTGACGGGCTGGTGATTGCGCTCATGGCCGCGCTGACCGAATCCACCCTCCGGATGCTGTCCAACACCAGCGCCTACCCCGAATCGGTGGGCTACCCCAACGACGGCGACGGCTCCGACAACGACAGCCTCGGCCTGTTCCAGATGCGCCCGCAGTCCGGCTGGGGCACGGTCGCCGACCTCATGGACCCCGTCTACCAGGCGCGGGCGTTCTTCGGCGGACCAAAAGGCCCCAACTATCCCTCACCGCGAGGGCTCTTGGACATCCCCGGCTGGGAGCAGATGGACAAGGGCGAAGCCGCCCAAGCCGTCGAAGTCTCCGCCTACCCGGACCGCTACCGGAATTACGAGCCCGTCGCCGAGACCATCTTGACCACCCTCACCGCAACCACCACAACCGTCGCTGGGGGCATCTCGACCGGCGGCACCGCGGTCCCTGCCGTGCAGACCGTCGCGGCCGAGTCCTCACGCGTCGTGTTCCCCCTCCCGGAGGACACCTGGGTGCACACCAGCGAGTACGGACCGAGGGTGCATCCGATCACCGGAGAAGACGCCTTCCACACCGGCACGGACTTCGCCGCACCGGACGGCACCCCGATCCTCGCGGCCGCGGACGGCATCGTTACCGTCGCCGAGTACTCCGGCGGCTATGGCGGGCTCATCGTCATAGAGCACACCATCGCCGGGCAGGCCGTCGCGACCGGGTATGGGCACATGTGGGAACACGGCATCCATGTCACCACCGGCGACCAGGTGACCGCCGGGCAGCACATCGGCGACGTCGGCTCCTCCGGCTACTCGACGGGGCCGCATCTGCACTTCGAGGCCCGCACCGGTGGCACCAGCGGCGAGCACACCGACCCCGCCGCCTGGCTCACCAGCCACGACGCCGCCGACCTCCTCGAACCAGCGACCGCAACACCGGCCGGCTGCGACCCCGACACCAGTGTTCCCGGTCGCGTCCCAGACCCGCTCGACGGCGACCCGGACCGGATGGTGGATGACCCCACGAGCGACGGGCAGATCACCGCCCGCCTTCTGCACCTCTACGCCCGCGGCATCGCCACCTTCCCCGACACCTCCTGGGCCTGCTATTCACCGCGGCCCGGCACCGTATCCGAGCACCCCCTCGGCCGGGCCTGTGACCTCACATTCGGCAACGCCATCGGCCAGCACCCCACCCCGTCGCAGCTCGAAGCCGGGTGGGAGGCCACCAACTGGATGAAGGACCACGCCGAGACCCTCGGCGTGGAGTACCTGATCTGGCAAGGCAAAATCTGGACCCTCGCCCGCGACGACGAAGGCTGGCGGGACTACGACGGCGGCGGCATGCACGACCCCAGCGACGTGACCGGAGGCCACTACGACCACCTCCACGTCACCGTCCGGTCCAGGATCTGAGCGGCATGGACGTGTTCCCCGACTTCGAGGGCCTCAGCGGAATCGGCGATCTGCGCGAGGTGATCGGCGCACTGCTGACCTTCGCGCTCATTATTGCCGTGCTGATGCTGATCGTGTGCGCCATCATCTGGGCCATCGCCACCAGCAACGGAAACCACGCTGCTGCAACCAAAGCGCGTATCGGCGCATGGACCGCCTTGGGTGCTGCGGTCCTCGCCGGCGGCGGGGTCGCGTGGATGAACTGGCTCATCGACCTCGGCCAGCAACTCTGAACCCTGCTCGCCCATCGAACCTCTGCCACCGGCGGTGTCTGGGGTGGGCGGTGCACCTGAACTGCGAGAACCACCCGCCTCGCCAGTAAAGGAGCACTCCGCCGTGAACACCCTGACCCTCGCCATCGAAGCCGCCAGCCTGTACGGTCCCGCGTTGCCGATGCAGATCGACATCAACCCCAACAGCGACGGCCTACCCGGCATCACCCAACTGCGCACCATCGTCGGGGCGATCATGACCATCGGCCTGATCCTGTCCGTCCTCGCGCTGATCATCAGCGCGATCGTATGGGGCTTCGGCGCCAACTCCTCCAACCCGCACCTGGCCGGCAGAGGGAAGGTCGGCGTCCTCGTGAGCTGCGGTGCCGCGGTCATCTGCGGTGCCAGTGTGACGCTGATCAACTTCTTCTGGAACGTCGGCCAGCAGGTCTGACCCCGCCCACCAACACCCGAGTAAGAGGGAGTGATCTGTGGTGGCTGTGTGCGACGTCCCCATCATCTCGTCCGTGTGCGACACTGCCGGCGAAGCCGCCGCCAGTTTGGTGGCGGCGCCGTTCGACTGGCTCGCCCAAGCGATGGGAGCAGCAGCGGGATGGCTGTTCGAGGCCGTCTGGGCGGTATTCGACACGACCACGCTGGTCGATGTCACCCGCGAGGAGTACGTGGCGGTCTACAACATCCTGTTCGGCATCGCGGTTTTCGTGATGCTGCTGTTCTTCTTCCTCCAACTCATCACCGGACTGATCCGACGTGACCCCACTACACTGTCTCGCGCCGCACTCGGTTTGGCGAAGTCGGTCCTCGGGTCGTTCGTGGTCATCACGCTGACCGCATTGCTGTTGGAAATCGTCGACCAGCTCTGCATCGGGATCATCCAGGCCGCCGGCGAGACCACCGAATCCATGGGCGACAAGATCACCCTGCTCGCGGCCGGCCTGGTCGGGATCAACATCGCCGCACCCGGTGTCGGGGCGATTATCACGATCTTCCTCGCCGGGCTCGCGATCAGTGCAGCCGCCATCGTCTGGTTCTCTCTCCTCGTCCGCAAAGCCCTGTTGCTGGTCGCCATCGTGCTCGCGCCGCTGGCCTTCTCCGGTGCATCGTGGGATGCCACGCGTGGGTGGATCAGCAAGTGGGCGATGTTCGTCATCGCGCTGATCTGCTCCAAGCTCGTCCTCGTCGTCATGTTCCTCGTCGCCATCACCCAGGTGTCGGCGCCGATTGACGGGGACTTGTCATCGGTCAGCGATCCGATCGCCGGGATCGTACTCATGGCGATGGCTGCCTTCGCGCCGTACCTGACGTACAAGTTCCTCTCGTTCGTGGGATTCGACATGTACCACGCGATCGGGTCCGAGCAGGACGCGAAAAATGCGCTCAACCGGCCCGTCCCGTCACCGACCAAGCCGCAAAGCAGCGGCGAGCCGAAGAAGGTCCTCGACGGAGGCAGCGGCAGCGGCAGTGCGAGCAACGGTGGCGGGGGCCACGGTGGGGGTGCCAAGGGCGATGGTGCCGGTGGGCAGAGCCCACTCCAGCCGAGGAACCCCAGAGTCCAGGCCCCGGACGGAACCGCCGGAGCAGGCGGAGGCAACGCCGCCGCGGACGGGTCCGCAGGAGCTGGGTCAAGTGCCGGCGCGGGAGCTGGCGCGAGCGGCGGAGCAGGAGTTGGTACAGCGGCGGCTGGTCCCGCAGCAGCGGCAGTTGTTGCCGGGAAGGTCGCCAAGGATGCCGCGAGCGCTGGACCCATAGCCGGTAAAGCCCTCGGCGGCCACGGTGAGACCGCAGCAAACTCGGCCGCTCAGACCGGCAGCACGCCACCGCAACCGGCGCAAGCAGCACCGCCACCGTCCATACCGGGGCCAAAAGCTCCATCAGCGGGTCGGCCCACACCGGCACCGCAAGCACCGCAAGCGGCTCCATTTACGCCTGAATCGGCCCCGCCGAAGCAGACACCGACTCCAATGAAGCCAACGCCGCGTCCGCCGAAGCAACCACTGCCGCCGGTACCGAAGCCCACCGGGAAGGAGTGAAGAGGCCGTGACTAAGACGAAGAACGAGCGCCCGGCCTCGTCGGAGCTGGTGCCGGTGAAGTTCTCCCGGCTCACCCGTCGGGGCGTGCTGTTAGGACTGTCGCTGGCACAGCTGATCACGTTGACGATCGGCGTGCTCTCAGTCGTCGGCGCCCTCTACGGCGGTGGTGGCATCCTTTTGGCCTACACCGCGCCCGTCTGGGTGCTCGCGGTCGCACTGACGTGGATACCCATCACGGGACGTCCGGCCATCGAGTGGCTGCCGGTCGCGTTCTGGTGGCTCTGGCGGTCCACCGGCGGGCAGCTTCTGTACCGGCGGCGGGTGGTGACACCGCGTCCGGTCGGCACCCTCGCACTTCCCGGTGACATGGCCCGGCTGCGGGAGTACACCGACCCCCAGAGCGGCGCCGGGATGATCCACGACCCCCACCAGCAGACCCTAACGGTCGTGTGCGAGGTGTCGCATGCGGCATTCGTCCTCCTCGATCCGGGCGAGCAGGAACGCCGCGTCATCTCCTGGGGCCGCGTCCTAGCGACCCTCTGCCGCTCGGGCCGCATCGCCACCCTCCAGGTGCTGGAGCGCACCCTGCCGGACTCCGGCACCGGACTCGCCGAATGGTGGGCCTCCCACGGCACCGCCGATGACAGCTGGGCGGCGACCACCTACGCCGAACTCATCGACCGCGCCGGCCCCGCCGGCGAACGCCACGCAACCACGCTGTCTCTGTCGCTGGACATGAGGACCGCCGCCCGGCAGATCAGGACCGCAGGCGGCGGTATCCGCGGCACCGCAGCCGTACTCCGCCAAGAAATGAGCACGATGGTCGCCGCCCTGCGATCAGCCGACCTGACCCCCTCGGGGTGGCTCACCCCTGGACAGATCGCCGTCATCCTTCGTGGTGCGTACGACCCGGCGATCGCTGCGACGCTGCAGCGACACGGTGAGCTGGGCCAGAGCCTTGCCACCGCCGGGCCTGTCGCCGTGAACGAATCATGGACGAGACTACGCACCGACTCGGCACATCATGCGGTGCTGTGGATCTCGGAATGGCCCCGCTCGATGGTCTACCCCGGCTTCCTGTCCCCGGTGCTGCTCTCCACCGGCATCCAGCGGAGCTTCTCGCTGCTCTGCACGCCGATGCGATCCGACCAGGCGGCCAGGGACATCCGCAAGAAGAAGGTCGAGCACATCAGCAACGCCACCCAGCGAGCGAAGATCGGCCAAATCGAAGATGCCGCCCTCACCGCCGAGTACCACGACGTCCTCCAGCAGGAAGCCGACCTGACCGCCGGCCACGGCGTGCTGCGCTATACCGGCCTCATCAGCGTCTCCGCCCCGACAATCGACGAGCTGGAGGCCGCCGTCGCCGCCATCGAACAGGCCGCGATCCAAGCCTCATGCGAGACCCGGCTACTCGTCGGCCAGCAGGCCGCCGCGTTCACCGCCGCAGCGCTCCCGCTCTGCCGCCGCATTTGACAAATCCGCTGGGCAAGTTGTGTCAGGTGCGCGCACCTGACCCGTGACCCCGAATCCGGGGATTCGCCTGAGTTCACGGGAGGCCGTTCATGCCCACGTTCCACAACCCACTCGCCGATGCCGCCGAGGCATCCGAAGCGCTGCGCGGTCTCGCCCACGCCAGCCTCGCTTTCGACAACCCCGCCGACACGTACGCCGTGCTCAGTGACCTGACCTCCGGGGTACGGTCGCTTCGGCAGGTGCTCGACCAGCTCGCGAATGCTCACCTGGCCCACCGCGGCCGTGCCCACGACGACCATGGCGACCATCCCAGCGGGGCGGACCGTGCCCTCGCCGCTTCGGACGAGCTGCACCAGGCCGGCACACTGCTGGATCAGGTGCACGACCGGCTCGATACAGCGTTCGGTCATGCGGGCAGGATCGCCTGGCACCCCGATCCCGCTCTCGACCAAGAGCCACTAACGAAGACTGCCACGCGACGGTGGGTCTCTGTGGTGTTCCTCCAAGGTGAGGATGCCGATGAGGTGCTCGATCTGATCGACCGTGATGGAGCAGCCGCCGCGATCGAGCACTTGAAGGGTTTCGACTACGGGTACGAGACCACCGTCGCAGCGTTGGAGAATGGGTACGTCTACGACGAGCCACCGAGCGGCGCGCTCGACCGGTCCGTGACCGCGGACGGCTACACCCTCACCTCGAACGCGGCGATGGGGCACGTGAGCCTGCTTCGTCAGCACACTGTGCTCACCGAAGACGCGCTTCCCGAACCCGGCACCGCAACCGCACGTGAGACGAGTGTCGGACACGATGTTCCCGTGCCGAACGAAGAAGAGACGGCCGCTCCGCGTGTACGGCGTGCGCCTGATCCTTCGTGGTTCGAGCAACCCGGCTTTGCCGGGGTGAAGCAGTCCCGGGGACTGTCACTGTGAGCGAACACGAGCGGCTGCACACCTCTGTCCTGGTCGCCCTGGCCTCCGACCGGCGCTGGCTGCGCAAGCAGCGCCGGCAGGCTGCCGTCCGGCTCCAGACTGAACAGCATCGCGCCGAGCAGACAGCCGCGAAAGCGGAAGCGGAGGCCCGGCGGAGCGAACGGCGCGCCACCACCTTTCTGTCTGCCGCGGGTGAACCCGGCCCGGCCGCGCTACGCACCCCCGGCCGGTCCCGCCTGCCGAGGCATCAGGACACGTCGGCGACGTTGGCAGGGGCGTATCCGTTCATCGCCGAAGGCGGTCTCGGCTCCGACGGGGTGTTCGTCGGCCAAGACCTTTACTCTGGCGGCAGCTTCGTGTACGACCCGTGGGTGCTCTACGCCCGTGGCGTCATCACGGCCCCGAACGTTGTCCTGGCCGGGATCGTCGGCTCTGGCAAGTCCAGCCTGGCGAAGTCGCTCTACACGCGATCGTTGCCGTTCGGGCGGCGGGTCTATATTCCCGGTGATCCGAAGGGCGAGCACACCGCGGTCGCCGAGGCTGTCGGTGGTCAGGCGATCGTCCTCGGCCATGGGCTCAACACGCGACTGAACCCACTTGACGAGGGCCACCGGCCCTCCGGGCTCTCAAATGAGCAGTGGGCCATCACGGTCGCGGCCCGCCGCCGCGACCTGATCGGGTCGCTGACCGAGACCGTCCTCGCTCGGGATCTGACGCCATTGGAGCACACCGCGATCGACCTGGCACTGAGCGAGACTGTGCGGGAAAACACCGTGCCGATCCTGCCGATGGTAGTCGATCGCGTCCTCACCCCCAGCGCGGACGCCGACGACCGGTTGGCCGAAGACGGCCGGCTCGTCGGCCACGCCCTGCGCCGCCTGGTCGCCGGCGACCTCGCCGGGCTGTTCGACGGACCATCCACGGTGGCGTTCGACCCGTCCCTGCCGATGATCTCCCTGGACCTGTCCCGTGTCACCGAGAACAGCACGTTGATCTCAGTGCTGATGACGTGCTCGTCGGCGTGGATGGAGTCCGCCTTATTGGACCCCAACGGTGGGCAGCGGTGGGTGATCTATGACGAGGCGTGGCGGCTCATGTCCCACCCGGCACTGCTGCGACGGATGGACGCACATTGGCGGCTGGCCAGGCATTACGGGATCGCGAACATGCTGATCTTCCACAAGCTCTCCGACCTCGACAACGTCGGCGACGCCGGCTCCGCCATGCGATCCCTCGCCAGCAGCCTGCTCGCCAACGCCGAGACCCGGATCGTATACCGGCAAGAGCCCGATCAGCTCGGCCCCACCGCTATTGCTCTCGGGCTCACCGGCACCGAACAGAAACTTCTCCCCTCGTTAGGTGTCGGGCAGGGGCTCTGGCGTATCAAAGACAGGGCCTTCGTAACCCAACACCAGCTGCATCCCGCTGAACTGGAATTGTTCGACACCAGCTCCAGGCTCATCTCAGGGGTAAAGCGATGAACCGCAAACCCCCACGACGTTCGACCTGGCAGGAATCCGAACAGACGCCGGTCGTACTGCCGCACGTGATCATCACCGTCACTGAGCCGGGCGTTCTGAAGGTCACGGTCGACGGGAACCCCTTCCCACCGCCAGCCGACGAACACATATGGACGCGGAACGCCTTCGGAATCCTGCTGAATGCCATCACCAAGGACCGGACATCCGCGGTGCGCATAGAGATCCGTGAGACTGACGGGAGCGTGTTCACCGACATCATCCGACCCGGCAGACGCACCACTCGTGAACCACCCTCAGCAGCCGAACTGGAGAAGCAATGCGGTAATCACGCCACGAGAACGCGCGCACCGCAGTTGATCGAGGTCACCGCTGACGGGTTCGCGTCCGATGAGAACATCGCCGTCGCGGTCATTGTCTCCCACACCGACGCCGCCGGTACTGGTCATGCCCATACCCTCCTCGACAAGACCCAACACGCTTCACTTCTGCGCGACGGCTGCGGCGAGGTGGTGCTGCTCGGGCGCATCTCGGGCGCCGTCCATGTTCGGCGGCTGCCGTGAACGCGTCCCAGCAGCGCCAAGGTGGTTCGTTCGGCGACGAGCTGACCAACGCCGCCCTCGTCGGACTAGTGGCGATGTTCGGTGCCGCACTGATCCTGCGCGCGGCGGGATCAGTGGCCGCGTTTCTCACCGGCACGCCCCAACCTGCCGCCGGCCCCGCCTCCGGGCTGAGGGTACTGTTCAACCCTGGCGATCCCGCTACAGCGCTCGACGCCGCCGGCCTCAACGCGGTGACGTACTGGATTGTCACAGCGATCCTGCTCACCGGCCTCGCGACGGCAGGGACATGGGTATGGATGCGGCTGCGTCGCCACTCCCGCAAGTTCGAGACGGATCCGCGGCGCCTTGCCGGCACCGCCACCGCCTACGAGGTAAACCAGAGCGCCTCCGCCAAGGCGCTACTGCACCGTGCCCGGACGCTGCGTCCGTCGCTGAACAATCCCGCTCCTGCGGACGTCGGATACCGGATCGGCACCTCCAAGGGACGGGACGTGTGGGCCAGCGTGGAGGACTCGATCCTGCTCATCGGACCACCCCGATCCGGCAAAGGCCTCCAGGTCGTCATCAACGCCATCCTCGACGCCCCCGGCGCCGTCGTCACCACCAGCACACGCCCGGACAACCTCACCGCGACCCTGCGCGCCCGAGAGCGCCTCGGCCCGGTGGCGGTGTTCGACCCCCAGCACCTCGCCGTAGGCATCCCCGGCGGACTCCGCTGGTCGCCGGTCCGCGGGTGCGAGGACCCGCTGACGGCGATGATCCGCGCCACCGGCCTTGCCGCTGCCACTGGATTGTCCGCCGGCGGCGTCGATTCGGGCGGGTTCTGGGAAGGTAAGACCCGCACCGCACTTCAAGCCCTTCTACATGCCGCTGCCCTCGACTACCGGTCACCGGCTGAACTGTTCCGATGGACACTCGACCCGTCTGCGGCTGCCGAAGCCGTCGCGATCCTCACCAACTCGCCTATGGCCGCGACCGGGTGGGCGGAATCGCTCGGGGCAATGATCGACGCCGATCCGAAGACACGCGACAGCATCTGGCAGGGCGTCGCCCTGGCCCTCGGTGCCCTTGCCGACCCCCGCGTGCTCAATGAGGTGTCGCCCGGGCCGGGTGAGGGCTTCGACCCCGAGACCTTCATCCGCGACCGCGGCACCCTCTACCTGCTGGCCACGGGCGCCGGCGCCGGCGCATCCGCCGCCCTGGTGGCCGCGTTCGTGGAGGACCTCGTCGAAACTGCCCGGAAGCTCGCTGCCCGCTCACCCGGCGCAAGGCTCGATCCGCCCCTGCTGCTTGCCCTCGACGAAATCGGCAACCTCGCACCGTTGCCATCGCTACCGACCTTGATGGCCGAAGGCGGTGGCACCGGCATCACCACCCTGCCCGTCCTCCAATCGTTGGCCCAAGCGCGCGACAAGTGGAACGACAACGCGGCCGGCGCGATCTGGGACGCCTCCATCGTCAAGATCATCCTCGGCGGCGCCTCCAACAGCCGGGACCTCCAAGACCTCTCCACGCTGATCGGCGAGCGCGACGAGTACACCGACTCCGTCACCCTCGGAGACCACGGCACCCGCTCCAATCAGCGCTCAGTGCGCCGTGTCGCGATTCTTCCACCCGACCGGATCAGAACCCTGCCGTTCGGCACCGGGATCACGCTCCTGCGCTCCGCACCACCGATCGTCACCGACCTACGTGCCTGGCCTACCCGGCCGGACGCCGCCAGGTTGAAGATCGACCGAGACGAGATCGAAGCACTGCTCCGCCACCCTGCGCAGTCGTGAGCCCTGCATGGGTAAGGGCCGTGCACCTGACTGACACAGCGACCACGTCCTGGTGGTCGCGACTCATCGTCAGGAGAAGGTCCGATGGCTATACACACGCAGCAGTCCATCTCGGGGTTTATCGCCACCGATCCGCAGCTCACGACCACGGAGACCGGTGACGCTCGGTTCTATGCCCGGTTCGGGCAGGAGAACTACCGTCGCGAAGAAGACGGGGCGTTCACGAAGCTGGAGCCGAGCTTCAGCAATCTCGTGCTGTACCGGGCCACCGCCGAACGCGCCTACGAGCGCTTCACCAAAGGCGACAACTTCGTGGCCGAAGGCTACGCACACGAGTACGCTTACACCCGCGACGAGCAAGAGATCGAGGGCGAGGAGTTCGTGGCCAAGAAGATCGGCCACGATACGGCCCGGACGCGCTACGAGGTGGACCGCGTCCCCCGCCGGACCGGTGTTGCCGCCGAGCGCGAGAGCGCGACCCGCGAGCACAACCGAGTGTTCGACCCGCCTCAATCCCGGCCGGCTGCCGATGCTTCGGTGCTGGGCCGCTGAACCGGGAGGAGCAGCATCATGAGTGACGATATGGCGCCCCCGGAGCCCGACGAGAGCGACCTCGATGAGGACTTGGACGACGACTTCGGCGCTGAGATGACAAATGAGTCGGTGGGCGGGCCGCCGCATCCGGTGAACTGGAATCTGCTCTCCGCCCACGACCTGGAGCAAGAGTGGCTGGAGCTGAACCGGTGGGTCGACTGGCTGCGCCACACCTACGGGCTCCCCGCCGCCGTGATCCCTCCGTTTTGGCACCACCATTCCGAACTTGTCTGGGAACTCTCCGCACTGCATCTGCACTGGCTATGCGCTTACGATCCCGACCAGAACGGCTCCGCGCCCATCGGCTGGCACCGCGACTTCGCCGACGCCAGGGCGCGGCTGCGTGACTGGGTCGCCGCCTCCGGCACCCGACTCGACCGTGACCGCCCGACCCGGCAAACTGCCTGGCCTGGCGAAGAGCCTGCACCACCGGTGGAGGACGACGTGATCGCCGACCGGGATTCAGAGTTCGTGGACTTCGTCCGCGAGCAGGTCCGAGAGCGGCAAGCCGCGGAAGATGCGTTCTTCGTCACGATCAACGAATCCACCGGTGAACTCTTCGACCACCGTCCCGGTGACCAACGTGAGCGAGGCGAGCGCTGATGGTGCGCTCCTACTCGCCCAAGAGCGAACGCTCCGGCGCAGACCGGCCGGTCCGGGTTCGTTTCGACCGACGCGAGGAGATCGACGCTGAGAAGGTTGCCGAAGTCCTCATCCGGCTCGCACTGCGCGCCTCCGAAGACGACACCGCCGCCCAAGCAGGCAAGCACCTCCGACAACTGCTCACAGCCAGGCGGTAGAATCAGATGTCAACACGACGATCACGGCGTCGCTGGCACTGATCCTAAGCCCCTCATTGAGGGGTGTCCTTTTCGATTCCTGATGTGACCGCCATCCAGCGCCCCAGACACCCAACTGACAGTTGGGCACCTGAAAGGCGGTCACCCGATGACTCCCACCTATCTTCCTTCCGGCATCGACCTCGCAACGCTCCGCACCCTCGCTGCCGACAAACGCCAACAGACGGCCGCAGTCAGGGAGGAACGGCCGGACGGACCTGTGCCCGCCGTCTCCTATCTGCGGGTCTCTACCAAGGACCAGGCCACACGCAACGGCCTCGAAGAAGGTCTGTCCATCCCCGCTCAGCGTGAAGCCGCCCAGCGCAAAGCCGAACAGCTCGGTGCGGTCATCGTCAAGGAGTTCATCGAGCCCGGCGAGTCTGCCAAGACCACCCGCAGGCGGGCGTTGCAGGAGATGCTTAACTACATCGCCGCAAACCCGGTGCAGTTGTGCATCATCAACAAAATCGACCGGCTCGCTCGCAACCGGCTCGACGACGCCATCATCCATGCCACGTTGCGCGAGGCAAACATCACTCTGGTCTCGGTCACGGAGAACATCGACGAGTCGCCCTCAGGTATGCTCATGCACGGCATCCTCGCCTCCATGGCGGAGTTCTACTCCCTCAACCTGGCCCAGGAAGTCGTCAAGGGGATGACGCAGAAGGCTTCAATCGGCGGCACGCCGACCAAGGCACCGGTGGGCTACCTGAACGTGCGCACCACCGATGCCAAGGGCCGAGAAGCCCGAGAGATCGAACTGGACCCGGACCGCGCCGAGCTGATCCGGTTCGCGTTCACCGCCTACGCCACCGGCGACTGGTCCCTGTCCTCCCTCGCACGTGAGTTGAAGACCCGTGGCCTAGCGACCCGCCCCACACCCTCACAGCCGGCAAGACCGGTCACCACCACGGGGTTGCACAAGGTACTGACCAATCCCTACTACCAGGGCACCGTGACCTTCCGTGGCGTCACTTACGACGGCGCCCATACTCCTCTGGTCGACTCGGACACGTGGCTGCGCGTCCAGACCCAACTCGATGCGAAGAATGCCGTGGGCGATCGGCCTCAGAAGTACGACCACTACCTCAAGGGAACTGTGTACTGCTCGTGCGGCGCCAAGCTCATGATCGAACGGCCCCGTGACAAGCAAGGTGATCGCTACGAGTACTTCACCTGCTCAGGGCGACGCAAGAAGAACGGCTGCACTCGCTCGGCGATCCTCGCCGAACGGATCGAGAACCGCATCGAACGCGGCTACGGCATCAACGGTCTCACCGACGAGGAAGCGCAACGCATCAGCCAACTCCTGCACCAGGTGTTCGCCCAGCTCGAAACCTCCAGCGACGACGAACGCGTCGTACTTACTGCACAGCGCGAAAAGCTCGATGCCGAACGCCTCAAGCTCGTCCAAGCCCACTACGCCGACGCCATCCCGCTCGACCTGCTTAAGACCGAACAGGGCCGCATCCGTACCAGCCTGCACGCGATCACCAGCCGGCTCGATAGTCTCGCGAACACATACCACAACGCTCATGAGGGGCTCGATCAGATTGTCGGTGTCCTCACCGACCTCGGAGACCTCTACAGCAAGTGCGAACCTACTGAACGCCGCATCCTCAACCGCGCGCTGTTCAAGCGGATCATCGTCGACGAGGACGAACACGTCACGTTCGTGCCGGCCGAACCGGCGGCCGCTGTCCTCGCTCAAGAGCACAGGGGCGAGACGACCCAACCGGACCGGGACACAAACCTGCCCCGCCATCAGACGGGGCAGGTTTCGAATTTCTCTACTTACGTGGAGCTAAGGGGATTCGAACCCCTGACCCCCTGCATGCCATGCAGGTGCGCTACCAGCTGCGCCATAGCCCCAATTCCTTGGTGTCACCCCCGCCGAACTGGCCGAAGCAACTTGTTTAGTTTAGTCAACAATCCGCCCCCTGCAAAATCGGCGGCATCCACGCCACTTTCAGCCCGCTATTAGCCTTCCAATGGGGTGGAAGGCATCGAGGACAGGCCCACATTGTGCTCGGTCAACTGCCACCGGCTGATGCCAGTGGGACCCTGATCGAGTTCCTCCAGCATTGACCAGTGGCAGTTCGAAACGCCCGAGAGCGAAGACCACAATTCGGGAGGCAGACCCATTAGCGCGGCGAGACCGGCCCGGATCGAACCCCCGTGGCTCGCAACCACCAGCGTCTGCCCGGCGGTGAGGCTGGAGACGGCGTCGAGCGTACCTGCGGCCATCCGCTGCCCGACGTCGACCCGGCTCTCTCCTCCACCGGCACGCACCGCAGGTTCACCGGATCGCCAAGCCGTCTGGTCGGCAGGAAACCGCGACGCGATCTCGGCAAACGCCAACCCCTGCCACTGACCGGCGAAGGTTTCGCGAACCCGCGGGTCCAGTTCAACTGAAAGCCCGGTGAGGGAGGCCAGCTCAGCCGCGGTATCGGCGGCCCGACCCAGGTCTGAGGACACCAGACGGGTGGGCGCCAGATGAGCCAGCTCGGCGGCAGCCTCACGGGCCTGCTGCTTGCCCAACTCGTCGAGCGGAATGTCCTCCTGACCTTGAAACAGGCCCCTTGCATTCCAATCAGTCCGCCCGTGCCGCCAAAAAATGATCCTCCGAGCGCCAGCCGATTCAGTGGCGGCGAACCTCACTCGGCAGCGGAAGCGGCGTCAGCCGAAGCCGGCGGCGTGGTGTCGAGCTGCAGATCGATGACCGGGCAGTCTCCCCACAGGCGCTCCAGTGCGTAGAAGACACGGTCCTCCTCATGCTGGACGTGGATGACGACGTCGAGGTAATCCAGCAGTACCCATCGGCCCTCGCTGCGCCCTTCACGGCGAACAGGCTTCAGCCCCTGCTTGGACAGTTCCTCCTCGATACCATCGACGATCGAGTTGACCTGCCGTTCGCTGGATGCCGAGGCAACCAGAAAGACGTCGGTAATTGCCAGCCGTTCGCTGACATCAATAGCAACAATGTCCTGACCGATTTTCTCCGACGCTGCATGTGCAGCAGCCCGGGCAATCGCGATGGACGTTTCGTTAGCGCTCACTTATCTCCTTGGGTGTGGTCAGCCGTCTTGTTCAATTGAAGACACCTGAAATCATCATGATTCCGGTGACCAGCGCCAAAGCGCCCAGACTGACAATGGAATATTGCAATAGCTGCAGGCGCTTGACGCGCGCCAGCCCCGCCGTCATGGCATCGAGTGGTTCAAGCCCGTGAGCGGTGCGCGCCCCAATGGGAACGACCGCGTCCGAGGCGGGGGCCGTTGGCCCCGCTGCGGAAACCTCACGGGGCACCCCGGGAACCCGGATGAATTCCTTGGGCGACACGATCGAGAGGTTGTGCGCCGTGGTGGGGTCGTTGGCGCTCGGCTTCCGCTGCTCGTTCGCCTGCGCGAGTTGCTGCATCTTCTGGGCGCGGCTGTTGAGTACGGCGGCACGTTCGGCAAGGGCTTTCTGCTGCGCAAGGATTTCCAGGTCGACAGTGAACGGATCATCGTCGCGGGCAGCCACCATCTGCGCAACCTGCTCCTGGGCCTGCTGCACGATGGTTTCCCGCGCGGCCAGCGCCTGCTGAACACTCATCTGGTGAACTGGCACAGCGTTCGGCTTATCCACTGGCTTGGCTGTCTGCCCGGTCGGCTTGGCAGCAGTACCCTCGGGCTGGTCGGCCGGTCCATCCATCCGACGACGACGGTCCCGCCTGCCGCCCTCGCGCACCGGCCCCAGACCGGCAACCGGGCGGTCCACCTCGGGCGCTGGCTCGGCGGCCGCTGGCGGCAGTGCTTGCGTGCCCGGGGTGGAGGTGCCAAGCTGCTGGACGCGGCGCTGGCGCCGTGACGGCTCGGGCGCAGCCTCAGCCTGGGGGCGCTGCTCCGCCAGGGCTCGATAGGCCCTCAGCGCTTCCCGGTCGCGTGCGCGGGTCTGCGAAACCCGCTCACCCGGGTGGGTTGGCGTCGCATCGACGGGAGCGTCAGCGGCGCGACGGCTGCGCCGCTCAGAAATGACCGGTTCGGAGTGGGGCAGTTCAGGAGTAGCCCGTTCAGGGGGGCGCTGTCCGGTGGCTTGCGGTTCGGTGGAAGACTGCGAACCAGTTTCCAGTTCGGCTGGCTGCCCGTCGGCGTTAGTCCCGCGGGTATGCCGAAGTGACTTCCGGCTCTGTGCGGATTCGTTGCCGTTACTCATTGCTTTCTCACCCAGTAGTAGATCTTATGTCGTCGTGTGAAACGTGTGGTTCAAGTGGTTCAACAGGCCTTGAGGCGTCGCGGTACAGTCCGTGCTTGGCGATGTACTGCACCACGCCGTCCGGCACCAGGTACCAGACTGGATCGCCGGCGGCGACTCGCCGTCGACAATCGGTGGAGGAAATGGCCATCGCGGGCACCTCCAGTAAACTCACATCCCTGCCCTTGCCATCGAGTTCGTGGCCGGGCCGGGTGACACCGACGAAATGGGCCAACGACCAGAGTTCATCAGCGTTCTTCCAGGACAGAATCTGCGCCATCGCGTCGGCCCCGGTGATGAAGAACAGCTCCGCCTCCGGCCGTTCGGCCTTCAGATCCCGGAGGGTGTCGATCGTGTAGGTGGGACCGGGGCGGTCGATATCCACCCTGCTCACCGTGAAGCTGGGATTGGAAGCTGTCGCGACCACGGTCATCAGGTACCGGTGCTCGGCGGCGCTGACCTCACGTTCGGCCTTCTGCCACGGCTGCCCGGTCGGTACAAACACCACCTCGTCGAGGTTGAAGACGGCTGCGACTTCACTCGCAGCCACCAGGTGTCCGTGGTGAATAGGGTCGAAGGTTCCGCCCATGACGCCTAGGCGCCACGGACTTCCGTCCGGGTGTGCTCTGTCAGCTGGATTCACTTGGCGCGACTTAGCTACCTTCCCCGCCCCGCTACTAGCGGTGTGAGGCTTCGCCGTGGTCGTGCTTGTTGGGGTGCTGCTTGTGGGGATCGGCGTGCTCTTCAACTGCCTCGTGGCGGTTGCCGAGGCTCGAGAAGGCGAGAGTGACAAACATCAAGGCAACCAGCGCGCCCATGATGATGACGCCGTACAACACCGGGTCCATCGGCAGTTCGACGTGTCCCCCGTGGCCCCCGCCAGTCTCGCTGGCGACGAGTGTGGCGTTGAGAAGCTGAGAAAGCATAAATTCTCCCCTAGAAATCAAAGTAATGGCGTACCGGTCAGCACCAACCGGTGGATAGGTTCCCTACCATGTTACGCGCTTCGCGACGTGGTCCTAGGACCGGACCTGACCATCACCCTGCAGGATCCACTTGGTGGTCGTCAGTTCCCGCAGCCCCATCGGACCACGCGCATGCATTTTCTGGGTGGAGATGCCCACCTCGGCACCCAAACCCAGTTCGGCGCCGTCGGTGAAACGGGTTGACGCATTTACGATCACTGCGGCCGAGTCGATGCCGGCGATGAACCGCTCTGAGTTGCCCAGGTCATTCGTGATGATGGCCTCGGTGTGTCCTGAGGTCCACTGGCGAATGTGTGCCATGGCCTCCTCCATCGAGTCCACTGTCGCGACCGCAAGATCAAGGTCCATGTATTCGCGGGCCCAGTCGTCGTCTGTGGCGAGGTCGGCGGTGACGCCGTCGGGCAGGCTGTCCAGGGTGCGCTGATCTGCATGTAGCCGCACCCCGGCAGAGGCCAAGGCCTTCAGGACGTCCGTGGTTGCACCCGCATCGCGGTGTACGAGGAGGGTCTCCACGGTATTGCAGACACTGGGTCGCTGGGTTTTGGCGTTCAACAGGATGTCCACGGCCATCGCGGGGTCGGCACTCCGGTCGACGTAAATGTGGACGTTGCCCTCGCCAGTCTCGATCACCGGCACAGCAGAGTTGGTGACGACCGTCTGGATCAGCTCACGGCCGCCCCGCGGAATCAGAACATCCACCCGACCGCGTGCCTTCATCAGCACATTGGCGCCTTCGCGTCCGTAGTCATCAACACTTTGCACGGCATCGGCGGGCAGTCCCGAGCTGACCAGTGCGTCACGGATGATGCCGAGCAGCGCTGCGTTGGTGTGTGCCGCGGCGCTTCCGCCGCGCAGGATAACCGCGTTACCACTCTTGAGAGCAAGCCCGGCAATGTCGACGGTCACGTTGGGTCGGGCCTCGTAGATGGCGGCGACGACGCCGAGCGGCACGTGAATCTGGCGCATCCGCACCCCATTGGGGAGGGTCTGGCCCCGCTCCACCGACCCCACGGGGTCTGGGAGACCAGCCAGGTTCTGCAACGCCGTCGCAAGCCCCTCGATCCGCTCCCCGGTGAGGCTGAGCCGGTCCAGGAGCGCCGTGGAGGTGCCGTTGGCCTGTCCCGCTTCAACATCCAACGCGTTGGCTGCAAGGACCGCTGAACTGTTGGCGACGAGGGCAGCACCCACCGCGAGCAGGGCCCTGTCCTTGGTGGCCCTGTTTGCGGCCGCCACCTGACGGGCTGCTTCGCGCGCGCGATCAGCGATCGCGTGCACTGCGGCTGTCACATCTGTCTGCTGTTCGGTCACTGAAGTCATTGCTCCAGTCTAACGAAGGACCACCAGATCGTTGACGTGGACAACCGACCGCTCATACTCCCGCCCGAGTTCCTTGGACAGCTCACGGGTGGTCCGGCCCAGCATCCTCGGAAGTTCGAACGAGCTGTAGTTGACCAGCCCGTGGGCCACCACCGCACCGCTGGTGTCCGTCATCGCCACCGGATCACCGGCTTCGAAGTCCCCGCCAACTGACACGATTCCCGCCGGTAGCAGCGAACGACGGCGCTCCCCGACGGCTTTCGCCGCACCATCATCGAGGGTGAGTGTGCCCCGAATGTCCGCCAGGTGGGCGAGCCACAACAGCCTGATGGGCTTCCGGCGGCCGTTGGTGCTGAACCAGGTACCGACGTCGTCCCCTGCCAACGCGGCGGCGGCATTCTCGGCCGAGGTGACGAGGGCGGGAATACCCGAGCTCGCCGCAATCGTTGCCGCTTCAACCTTGGTGACCATGCCGCCGGTTCCGACGCCGGCCTTGCCGGTGCGGCCGATTTCGACGCCCTCAAGGTCAACGGGTCCGCGCACCTCGGGAATCCGTTGCGCACCATCTTTCGGCGGACCGTCGTAGAGGGAGTCGACGTCGGACAGCAGCACCAGAGCGTCGGCTTTCACCAGGTGAGCCACCAGGGCGGCCAGCCGGTCATTGTCACCGAACCGGATTTCGTGACTTGCAACGGTGTCGTTCTCGTTCACGATCGGGACGACGCCGAAGTTCAGTAGCCGCTCCATCGCCCGGTGGGCGTTGGCGTAGTGGCCGCGTCGGATCAGATCCTCAGCGGTCAGCAGCACCTGACTGACTGTCACGCCGTGAGCCCCGAACGCCGCGGTGTATCGCGCCATCAGCAGGCCCTGCCCCACACTCGCCGCAGCCTGCTGGGAAGACAACTGGTTGGGGCGGCGCTTCAACCCGAGGGGCGCCAGACCCGCAGCGATGGCACCACTGGAGACCAGGATGACCTCGGTGCCCTCGTTCCTCCGGGCGGCCAGGGTGTTGGAGAGCGACACGAGGGCTTCCTCCGACAGGCCGCCGGTGATGGAAGTCAGAGACGACGACCCCACCTTCACGACGATCCGCTTGGCCTTCGCCAGACCGGACCGGGTTTTCAGGGGCCGTTTTATACTCGTCGTCACCTTAGCGTCCGGCTTCTTCGCTATCTGAGGCTGGCGCAGGGTTATCCCCCGGTGCGTCCTCGTCTCCGGCCTTGTCCGGGACAGCCTGGGATGTCTCGATAGTGGTACCCGGGGAGGTCCGGGTCTTGTAGTTGACCGATTCCGTCCAGATCCCGGCTTTACGCTCAGTCTCAAGGTCGAGCCGTGCCGCCGCGCGGGCGTCCTTGCGGTCCTGGTAGTCCTCGCGCTTCTCGTCGCGGGTAGGCCGGACGAACTCCGCGAGACGGATGTCGGTGCCGCGTGGCGACGCCAGAAGCTCGGCCCCGCCCATCATGGTCGGCTCCCAGTCGAAGACGACGCCGTCATCCTCGCCGATGACCACCGTGTCGCCGGGCTTGGCGCCGCTCTTGAAGAGCTGCTCTTCCACGCCGAGCTTCGCGAGCCGGTCGGCCAGGTAGCCAACCGCCTCGTCGTTGTTGAAGTCGGTCTGCTTGACCCAACGCTCCGGCTTCTCGCCGAGAATCCGGAACAACGGCAGCAGGTTCTTCTCCTCGTTGCGGATGATGAAGCCGCGCGAGTTGACGGCACGGGGGCGCAGTACTGGGGGCACAATTTTGGGTGGGGCGGCCTTCAGCTCGGCGCGGGCTGCGGACACAATCTCGCCCATCGCGAACCCGAGTTGCCGCAGTCCTTCGTGGCTGGACGCGGACACCTCAAACACGCGGTAGCCGCGGGCCTCAAGCTCGGGCCTGACGAAGGACGCCATGTCCTTTCCGTCCGGCACATCGACCTTGTTCAGGGCAATCAGTTTGGGGCGTTGGTTCAGGGGCACGACGTCGCCATCCGGGCCGGCGAAGCTCATGTCCACCGCGTATTTCTCCAGCTCGCGCTCGATAATGTCGAGGTCGTTCAGGGGGTTGCGGTCAGATTCCAGGGTGGCGCAGTCGAGGACATGGACCAGGGCGGCGCAACGTTCGACGTGGCGCAGGAAGTTGTGGCCCAGGCCCTTGCCTTCGCTGGCCCCTTCGATGAGACCGGGCACGTCGGCGATGGTGTACCGGACGTCGCCCGATTCGACGACTCCGAGGTTCGGCACCAGCGTGGTGAATGGGTAGTCGGCAATCTTGGGACGAGCCGCGGACATCGCTGCGACGAGGCTTGACTTGCCAGCGGAGGGGAACCCCACCAAAGCGATATCAGCAATGGATTTCAGCTCCAGCACGATGTCCCGGGCGTCGCCGGGAATGCCGAGCAGGGCGAAGCCTGGCGCCTTGCGCTTCTGGGAGGAGAGCGAGGAGTTCCCGAGCCCACCCTGGCCACCGGAGGCAGCGATGAACTCGGCGCCTTCGCCGACCAGATCGGCGAGTACTTCGCCATCCTTGGTCTTGATGACTGTGCCGTCTGGCATCGGCAGGATCAGGGTTTCGCCCTGCTTACCGCCACGCCAGTCGCCCATGCCGTTGCCGCCGTTGGTGGCGTGCCGGTGTGGTGCGTGGTGGTAGTCCAGAAGGGTGGTGGTCTGTGAGTCGACGCGGAGAATCACGCTGCCGCCGTCGCCACCGTTACCGCCGTCGGGGCCACCCAATGGCTTGAACTTTTCCCGCTTGACGGAAACGCAGCCGTGACCGCCGGTACCGCCCGACACATGCAGAACCACTCGGTCAACGAAGCTTGCCACGTTGAACTCCTTAGTAAATTGTGAATTGATGCCGAGTCTATCCCGGCTTAAAAAGAAAGTGGGGCGAGCCGGATCGGCTCACCCCACCTCACTGCCTAATGCTTAGTGCGCAGGTACTACTCTGCGACTGCGCCGACGATGTTGACAACGCGGCGCCCACGACGGCTGCCGAACTCAACCGAGCCAGCCTCCAGCGCGAACAGCGTGTCGTCTCCGCCGCGGCCAACGCCAGCGCCGGGGTGGAAGTGGGTGCCACGCTGGCGGACGATGATTTCGCCGGCCTTGACAACCTGTCCACCGAACCGCTTGACGCCAAGGTACTGGGCGTTTGAATCGCGACCGTTGCGAGTGGAACTCGCACCCTTCTTATGTGCCATCTGCTTTGCCTACCTTTTGATAAAGAACGAAGAGGTTACTTGATGCCTGTGATCTTGACGCGGGTCAGCTCTGAACGGTGACCCTGGCGCTTCTTGTAGCCGGTCTTGTTCTTGAACTTCTGGATGACAATCTTCGGTCCACGAAGATTCTCAATGATCTCGGCAGTCACGGCGACCTTTGCCAGGTCGTCTGCTGCTGAGGTTACCTTGTCGCCGTCGACCAGAAGGAGGGCGGGCAGCTGAAAGCTGCTGCCGGCCTTACCGGTGACGCGGTCAAGGGTTACGAGGTCTCCCACGGAAACCTTTTCTTGGCGGCCGCCTGCGCGGACAATCGCGTACACCACTTGGGAACTCACTTCTCTCGACAACTATGCTTGGAAAACTACTGTGTGCGTACTTACACCGGCAAACCGAACTACTTTGGTCCTACCGCTGACGCTGTGCATCGACGCCCCGGATAACCGGTTAGAAGGCGAACGCACCGAAGATCAAGATTACGCCAGTTCGGCGGTTTCCTGCAAATCCCCCGGTGTGTGGGCGCGTCGCGTGCCCGGCTTGCGGCTACAACTCGGACGCTGGAACCCCTACACCGAGGATCATCGGCTCATCCTTGGCAGGCGTCACCGTTGCGTCCCGG
>NZ_ALPM01000061.1:0-8107 GCF_000294595.1 Arthrobacter sp. TB 23
GGGACGCTGGCGACGAACTGCGCCGCCGGCTGCCCCGCTGACTCCTCCTGGCCCGGTTGCTGCCGCTCGATAGCCGACGTCGCAGCGGTCCCCTGGGGGCTGCTGGCAGCCCTCCGGCGGTTGCGCCGTGGACTCTGGGGAGCCGGCTCGGGACTGACGGCCGGTTCCGCAGCGGACCCGGCAACTGGATCGCTTCCGGAGTCGGCTGCCGCGGGCTTGCGGTCGAAGGCCTGGGTGAGGCTATCGAGCGTGAGCCGGCGGGCTTCCTGCACTTCGGCGTCGCTGGCCTCGGCGCGGGGCAGGCTCACCGTCTCACCGTTGATGGTCAGTACCACCTCGGCGGCATCGTTGGTCGCTGGATGACCCTCGGCCTCGTGTGCTGCGTGGGTGGCTGCGGCGATGCTGGCGAGAGCCACCCGGGCCGCTTCAGCCCGGGCCTGACGCTCGGCGTCGTCCTGCGGCGCCTCGGGTGTCTGCTGGTCCTCGTCGGCGGGCGAGTTGGACCGGCTCCGGTTACGCTTGCGTTCGCTGCGGGACACCTTCTCCTGGCGCAGGTGCTGCTGGTGGTTCTCGGGGGCGACGGCGTGCCGCTTGTGCTCCACCGGCTCGTCATGGGTGACGACCCCGCGCCCGGCACAGTGCTCACAGTTCTCGCCGAAGACTTCCAGCAGTCCGGTGCCCATCCGCTTCCGCGTCATCTGGACCAGCCCCAGGGAGGTGACCTCCGCAACCTGATGCTTGGTGCGGTCGCGGCCCAGGCATTCCACCATCCGACGCAACACCAGGTCACGGTTGGCTTCCAGGACCATGTCGATGAAGTCGATGACGATAATGCCGCCGATATCGCGGAGGCGCAGTTGACGGACAACTTCCTCTGCGGCCTCCAGGTTGTTCTTGGTGACTGTTTCTTCCAGGTTGCCACCGCTGCCGGTGAACTTGCCGGTGTTGACGTCCACCACGGTCATGGCTTCGGTGCGGTCGATCACCAGTGACCCGCCAGAGGGCAGGTAGACCTTCCGGTCGAGTGCCTTGTGGATCTGTTCATCGATCCGGCTCGCGAGGAAAATGTCCTCGTTACCGGTCCACTTCTCGAGGCGTCCCACCAGGTCGGGGGCCACGTACATCACGTAGGCCTCAATGGTGTCCCAGGCTTCCTCGCCGGACACGATCAGTTTGGAGAAGTCCTCGTTGAAGACATCCCGGACCACCTTGATGGTCAAATCCGGCTCGCCATACAGCAGTTCGGGGGCGAGGGACTTGGTGGAGCCCGACTTTGCCTCGATCGTTTCCCACTGTGACCGCAGCCGGTTGATGTCGTGGGTCAGCTCTTCCTCGCTGGCCCCCTCCGCCGCCGTGCGCACAATGACACCGGCGTTCTCGGGGAGGCGGTCCTTCAGGATGCGCTTGAGCCGGTTGCGTTCCACATCAGGAAGCTTGCGGGAAATTCCGGTCATTGAACCGCCCGGCACGTACACCAGGTAGCGGCCGGGGAGGGAAATCTGGCTGGTCAGGCGTGCGCCCTTGTGGCCGACCGGGTCCTTGGTGACCTGCACCAGGACGGTGTCACCGGACTTCAACGCCAGTTCGATACGGCGCGGCTGCCCGTCGAGACGTGACGCGTCCCAGTTGACTTCACCCGCATACAGGACGGCGTTGCGGCCGCGGCCAATGTCAACGAATGCTGCTTCCATGCTGGGCAGCACGTTCTGGACCTTGCCCAGGTACACGTTGCCGATCAGGGAATCCTGCTGGGTTTTGGACACGAAATGCTCGGCGAGCAATCCGTCCTCCAGCACAGCAATCTGGATCCTGTCATCGCGCTGGCGGACGATCATCTGACGGTCCACCGACTCTCGGCGGGCGAGGAACTCGGCTTCGGTGATGACCTGGCGGCGGCGGCCCGTGTCGCGGGATTCACGACGACGCTGCTTCTTGGCCTCGAGCCGGGTGGAACCCTTGACGCTGGTGACCTTGTTGGATGGGGCCGTTTCCTGGGCCTGCCGCGGCGCGCGCACCCGGGTCACGGTGTTGGGCGGATCGTCATCCTGGCCACCGGTCAGTTCGAGATCCTGGTCTCCACGACGGCGCCTGCGACGGCGGCGGGAGGTCACGCCGTCTTCGGCGTCCCCGTCCGGGCAGGCGTCGAGGTTTGAGCCGTTCTCGTCCGTGGTGGCATCCTGGTCGCCGCGGCCCTTGCCACGGCTGCGGCGGTTCCGACGACGCCGGCGCCCACCGGATTCGCTATCGCCGTCCTGGTCCTCATCCGCGTCAGCAGCGGCGGGAACCTCAGCCTTCCTTGCCGCAGCTACTGCAACACTCAGGTCTGGTGCATGGAACAGCGACGCGGGGATGCTGAAAGGATCGGACGCCGTTGACACGGAGATGGGTTCCTGGACGGGGGTGGTCTCCTCGGCCTGCGCGGCGGGAGTTTCCTGCTGAACCGGCGCGGTCCGGCCGGCATCACCCTCCTGCTCGGCAGGCGCAGTCGCTGCTGCCTCTTCGGCCGCGGGAGCTTTCTGCTGCGCGGCAGTCGAACGGCGCCGGGTGGTCTTTTTCACCGGCGTCAGCACGGCGTCGGCTGGTGGTACAGCAGCGGCATCAACCGTCTCGACGGCGGCGGCCTTATCTGGCGCGGTGGCCGCGGGCTCGACGGCGGTTGGCGCCCCGCTGGGGCTACCTGCCTTGCGGGTGGTCCGGCGCCGGGCGGGTGCCTTCGCTGGCTCCGCTGCAGCAGCTTCTGCGTCAGATCCGGAATCGGCCCCGGTGGGGGGCGTGGTGGGCGCATCGGGGAGCACGATATCGCTGGTGGCGGCCTTACGGCTCCGAGTGGCACGACGCTTCGGCGCGGCGGCCGGTTCTGCCGGTTCTGCGGTAGCCGAGGCGGCGTCGTCGGCTACTGGATCCGCTTTTTTGCGTCGGGTCCTCGTGGCCTTCTTCACTGGAACATCGGGGTGCTCCTGCGCAGCGTCCTGGACCTGGCCGGTCGAATCCTGGCCGGTCGAATCCTGGCCGGTCGAATCCTGGCCGGTCGAATCCTGGCCGGTGGGATTCTGCTCTGTGGGATTCTGCTCTGTCGGGTTCTGCTGAGTATCCATATGGTGTTTTGCTCCAGCCCCTGCGGCGTCGGCCACATTCCGACGCCCCCGGGGGCAGTATGTCGGTTGTTCGCGGACCTTGGCGCCTCGCGTCTACCGGAAGTCGTCTAAGTGAGCTTCGAGGTCGCACCATCCGTGGGGTGCGGCATCACTCGAAGACCAGTGGCGCTTTTCCTTATCCGCTGCTTTCCCAACGGTTGGCCTGCACAGCGGATTCTCGGCATCCCATCCGTACGGATGTTTTCACGATGCGCTCAGAAGCGTCGCCGGCGAAGCCGGAAGCCTGTCACTGGACCGGCCGGGGAATGTGGTTCCCCTGCCAGCCACGTTCATTGTCTCACAGACTATTTCAGGCGCCCGGCTTTTGGTATCCGACTTTCTGAGCTGACTCGATCAGAGCTTGGGCAGCTGCCCGGTGACTGGTGCGTCCTGTCCCGGGAGGGGACGGGCGACCGGCACCCTGGTACCCAGTACCTGCTCGACGACATCCTGGGCCACCTTGCGCGCTGTCAGCCCAACCCGTTCCAGCACTTCGCTGCGTGTACCGTGGTCGAGGAACTCGACGGGCAACCCCACCTCGTTCAGCGCAGTATCCACACCGACGGCGCGCATTTCCTGCCGGATCCGTGACCCAACCCCGCCAGCCCGCACGCCATCCTCAATCACAATGACGATCCGGTGTTCGGCGGCCATCCTGATCACTGATTGGCGCACCGGGAGCACCCAGCGTGGATCAATCACGGTCGAGCTGATCCCCTGGGCACCCAACCGGTTGGACACGTCGAGGGCCAGTTCGCTCATCGCGCCGACGCTGACAATCAGGACATCGTTGTTGTTGGACCCCGCTGGGCGGCGGGACAGCACCTCGACGCCGTCGTCGAGCCGTTCAATCGCGTGCACCTCGGCGCCCACGGCGCCCTTCGAGTAGCGCACCACGCTCGGCGCGTCACCAATAGCGACGGCCTCCCTGAGTTCCTCACGCAGCCTGGTGGCATCCCGTGGAGCGGCCAGGTGCAATCCGGGGATGATCTGCAGCATCGCCATATCCCACATCCCGTGATGGCTGGCGCCGTCGGGGCCGGTGACGCCCGAGCGGTCCAAAACTACTGTCACCCCGGCTTTGTGCAGGGCAACATCCATGAGCAGTTGATCGAATCCGCGCCCCAGGAACGTCGCGTACAGCGCCACGACCGGATGCAACCCACCAAAAGCCATGCCCGCGGCGCTGGTGAGGGCGTGCTGCTCGGCGATCCCGACGTCGAACACGCGTTCGGGGTACTTCTCAGCGAACTTGTGGAGCCCGACGGGAATGAGCATGGCGCCGGTGATACCGACAATGTCCGTGCGCTCGTCGGCCAGGGCCGCGATTTCGTCGGCGAACACACTGGTCCAGGACTGTGGTCCAGCTGCCCCGACGGGCTGGCCGGTCTCTGGGTCAATGACGCCTACCGCATGGAACTGGTCAGCTTCGTGGGCCCGGGCCGGCGCGTAGCCATACCCCTTTTCGGTGATCGCGTGCACGATCACCGGACCCTCGTAGTTGCGCGCCTGATGGAGCGCATGCTCGACGGCTGACATATCGTGGCCATCGATGGGCCCGATGTATTTCATTCCGAGGTCTTCAAACAACCCCTGGGGCGCCCACCAGTCCTTGATGCCCTTCTTGGTGGCGTGCAGGCTCTTGTAGGTGAACCGGCCGAGCGGCCCGCCGTTCTGGAGGCGACGCTTGGACCAGTCGAGAGTGCCCTCGTAGACGCGGTGGGTACGGACCGTGTCAAGGGTGGGACGCAGGGACGCCAGATAGTCGGCCACTCCCCCGATGGTCGGTGCGTAGGACCTGCCGTTGTCGTTGACGACGATCACTACGCGGCGCCGCTTGTCGGCGGCGATGTTGTTGATGGCTTCCCAGGCCATACCGCCGGTCAGGGCGCCGTCACCGACCATGACCACCGTGTAGCGGTCGCCCTCGCCAGCGAGGACCCGGGCGCGGGAAATTCCGTCAGCCCAGGACAGGGAGGATGAGGCGTGGGAGCTTTCGACGACGTCGTGCTCGGATTCGGCCCGCGAGGGGTATCCGGAGAGTCCGCCCTGTTGACGCAGCGTGCTGAAATCCTGGCGCCCGGTGAGCAGTTTATGCACATAGGACTGGTGACCGGTGTCGAAGATCATCGAGTCACGCGGGGAATCAAAGACCCGGTGCATGCCAAGGGTCAGTTCAACGACCCCCAGGTTAGGGCCGAGGTGCCCTCCGGTCCGGGAGACGTTCGTGATGAGGAAGTCACGAATTTCACCTGCCAGTCGCTCCAACTGGTCGCTGGTGAGCCGGCTGAGATCCTGAGGGTGGCGGATGGTTTCCAAGAGTCCCATCGGTGCCTCCTTGTATTTGTCATTCCCGCCGGACCTACGCCTGCGGGTCATTAACTCTAACGCGGGTTGGCCGTGAGCTGTCGCAGCACATAGTGAAGGATTCCACCGTTGCGGTAGTAGTCGGCTTCCCCCGGAGTGTCGATACGCAGCACCGCGTCGAACGTGATCGTGTCGCCGTCCTCCTCCGGCACGGCACTGACTCGGACCGTTTCCGGGGTCCTGCCCTCGTTGAGCGCCGTCACCCCTGCGACGGCGAAGGTCTCGGTGCCGGTGAGGCCCAGGGTTGCTGCACTCTGCCCCGCCGGGAATTGCAGCGGGAGCACCCCCATGCCGATCAGGTTGGACCGGTGGATCCGCTCGAAGCTCTCGGCAATTACCGCACGGACGCCCAACAGTGCGGTGCCTTTCGCCGCCCAGTCACGGGATGAGCCGGAACCGTATTCTTTTCCGGCCAGAACCACCAGGGGGATATTGGCTGCCTGATAGTTCACGGCTGCGTCGTAGATGTAGGTCTGGGGGCCGCCGGTCTGGGTGAAGTCCCGCGTGAATCCCCCCTGGACCCCCTGCAACAGGGTGTTGCGCAGCCTGATGTTGGCGAAGGTGCCGCGAATCATCACCTCGTGGTTGCCTCGGCGGGACCCATAGGAATTGAAGTCCTTCCGGTTCACCCCGTGTTCGAGCAGATAGCGTCCGGCGGGGCTATCCGCCCTGAAGGATCCGGCCGGGCTGATGTGGTCGGTGGTCACCGAATCACCGAGCGCGGCGAGCACTCGTGCGCCCGTAATGTCGGCGACCGGGTCCGGCGTCGCCTGCATCCCCTCGAAGTACGGGGGCTTCCGGACGTAGGTGGAGTCTGCATTCCAGGCGAAAGTGCTTCCGTGGGGGGTGTCGAGTGCTTTCCACCGGTGGTCGCCGTCGAACACTCCCTCGTAGCCTCTGTCGAACATTTCCCGGTCGATTGAGGAGTCAATGGTTTGCTGGATTTCCGCCGGGGCGGGCCAGATGTCCCGCAGGAAGATGTTGGTGCCCTCCCGGTCCTGTCCCAGGGGGTCGGACTCGAAGTCGAAGTCCATGGTGCCGGCGAGGGCGTAGGCAATCACCAGCGGCGGTGAAGCGAGGTAATTCATCACCACGTCAGGATTGATCCGGCCCTCAAAGTTGCGGTTCCCCGAGAGCACCGCTGTCACCGCCAGGCCATTGGCCTGAATCGCCGCAGCAATCTCTTCGTCAAGGGGACCCGAGTTTCCAATGCACGTGGCACAGCCGTATCCCACCACGTAGAATCCCAGCTTTTCGAGGTAGGGGGTCAACCCTGATTTGTCGTAGTAATCGGTGACCACTCTGGAGCCGGGAGCAAGCGAGGTCTTCACCCAGGGTTTCGCGGTGAGTCCGCGGTCCACCGCGTTGCGGGCCAGCAGCGCAGCGGCCAGCATCACGGATGGGTTGGACGTGTTGGTGCAGGAGGTGATCGACGCAATAGTGACGGCGCCGTGGTCCAGCTCGAACGCCCGGCCATCCGGCATGGTGAACTGGACTGCGTTTGATGGCCGGCCCATTACGCGCGAGCGCCCTGCATGCCTCACCGTGGAGGTCATCGCGGGGACGTCCGACGCGGGGAAGGATTCCTCGAGCGCCTCGTCGAGCGCTGCGTCGTCCACCGAGTTGACGTAATGGTGGATGTCTTTCCGGAACTGGTCTTTGGCGCGCGTCAGGTCGATCCGGTCCTGGGGGCGCTTCGGGCCGGCGAGTGAGGGCACCACGGTTGAGAGGTCGAGTTCCAGGTATTCGGAGAACCGGGTGACCCGCGATGGGTCGTGCCAGAGGCCCTGTTCCCTGGCGTAGGCCTCGACCAGTGCCAGGTTCTCCTCCGAGCGGCCGGTCAGCCGCAGGTAGTCCATGGTGACTTCGTCGATTGGGAACATGGCAGCGGTGGAGCCGAACTCCGGGCTCATGTTGCCGATGGTGGCGCGGTTGGCCAGGGGCACAGCGCTGACGCCTTCGCCGTAGAACTCGACGAACTTGCCGACGACGCCGTGCTTGCGCAGCTTCTCGGTGATGGTGAGCACGACGTCGGTCGCGGTGGCGCCGGCGGGGATCTCACCGGTGAGCTTGAAGCCCACCACCCGAGGGATCAGCATGGACACGGGTTGGCCCAGCATGGCAGCCTCGGCTTCGATGCCGCCGACCCCCCAGCCGAGGACGCCGAGCCCGTTGACCATGGTGGTGTGCGAGTCGGTGCCGACGCAGGTGTCGGGGTAGGCCTGCAGGGCGGTGGTGCCGTCGGTGGTGACCTCACGGGTCATCACCGTGCGGGCCAGGTACTCGAGGTTGACCTGGTGGACAATGCCCATGCCGGGCGGCACCACCAGGAAGTCATCGAACGCGGTCTGACCCCAGCGCAGGAACTGGTACCGCTCGCCATTGCGCTGGTACTCGATGTCCATGTTGCGCTCGAGTGCGTTGGCGTTCCCGAAAACGTCGATCTGCACCGAGTGGTCAATGACCAGTTCGGCCGGCGCCAGCGGGTTGACGCGCTTGGGGTCTCCACCGAGTTCGACAACTGCCTCGCGCATGGTGGCGAGGTCGACGACGCAGGGCACACCGGTGAAGTCCTGCATGATCACGCGGGCCGGGGTGAACTGGAT
>NZ_ALPM01000062.1:0-10474 GCF_000294595.1 Arthrobacter sp. TB 23
TTTTTGGGGCGCCTGCCGTTTTCTGCTGCACTAGCCGTTTTTTGGGGCGCCTGCCGTTTTCTGCTGCACTAGCCGTTTTTTGGGGCGGCTGCCGGTTCTTGCTGCGCTAGCCGGTTTGGGCCGGTCCGCTGGGGTCTGCAGCGACCGGTTCTCCGAGACCCCGGGCCGCCAGCGCCTCGCCGGTCTGGTGGGCGTAGGCGACGGCGCCGATCACCACCGGGATCACCAGGGCCCGCGGGTTCCGTTCCAGACCGCGGGCCTTGGCCGCGTCCCGGACGTCCGCTACCGAGCCCACAAGATACGGGAGGCTCCGGGTCATCAGGGCAAGCGTCAGGCCGAACCGCTCGGGGTCGGCGCCCAGCCGCCGAAACGGGACGGCGAGGGCGACTAGCCCATCCAGGAGGCGTTGGCCCTCGGTGGTCAGGGTCAGCAGGCGGGCCGCGAGGAGGCACGTGGTGATGTTTCCCACCACCTGCAGGGCCGGTTCCGGGCCGTTAGCGATGATCTGGTAGCCGCCGAGGATCACGAGCATGGGCCAGACCGGCACCAGCGGTCGCCACAGGTGGATCGGGGGCAGACGTGCACCGAACAGGTAGCCAACTGCCACCAGCCCAAATGCGACGGCGGTCAGCGCCAGTAGGTTCACCACCAGCACGCTCGTGGACAGCAGCAGTACAGCCAGGCCTTTCACCCACAGGGGAGTCCGGTGGAACAAAGAATCACCGGCGACGTAGGTGCCGAACAGGCTGCCGTGGCCCCTCATGGGCGGTGTTCCGGCAGCGGGTCCGCCTCGAGATGCATCCTCCGGTAGTGGTCGATCGCTGCGCCGGGGTCGCCGTCGAACACCAGCTGTCCCGCGTCGATGACCAGCACCCGGTCGCTGTCCCGGGCGAAGTCGAGATCATGGGTGGTGAAGACCACCTGCTGGTCCAGTCCGCGAAACACGCTGCGGACCCGGCGCTCGTTGCGGAGGTCAAGCAGGGTGGTGGGTTCGTCTGCGACCAGGATGGTCGGGTCGACGGCGAGGACCGTGGCCAGCGCCATCAGCTGCCGCTCCCCGCCGGAGAGGTCGTAGATGCTTTGCTCTGCCAGCGGCCCCAGCCCGAACCGCTCCAGGACGGCCAGGGCCGCGGTTCGCCGTTCGGTAGGGTTGCGCAGCCGAGCCCGCAGCGACAGCTCAACATCCTCGAGCCCGGTGGGCATCACCAGTTGGGACAGGGGATCGGTAAACACGAATCCCACCCGCTGCCGGACCGCCCGGCCAGCCTTGACCGTGTCGAGTCCTGCCACCAGGACACTCCCGGCGGTTGGAGGGATCAGCCCGTTGATGAGTTTCAGCAGAGTCGACTTCCCGGACCCATTCGCGCCGATGACCGCGATCCGACGCTCGGACAGTTCCAGCGTCAGCGGCGCCAGAATCAGTCGCGCACCATCCGGGCCATCGACGCTGACCGCAGCACCCTCGAAAACGATCATCGGCTAGCTGTTCCGGTGGCTCACGTGGCCGTCACAGAAGCATTCCGGCCTGAGCCAATCAACCGGGGGAACGCCCGGTGCACACTCAACCCGATCGCTGCTGCAACGAGGTTCTTCACCACGTCGCCGGGCAGGTAGATCAGGTCGGCGAGGATTGCGGTCACGAAGTCCAGCTTGCCGTTAATCATCAGGCCAGCAATCCCGAGGGTGTGGACCACCAGCAGGCTGGTCACCATGCAGGCTGCGAACAGGGCGGCATACCTGAACCGGCGCACCCGGGCCAGGACGAGACGGGCCAGGAACCCGGCGACGAGTGCGGCAAGAGGGAACGCCAGAAGGTAGCCGGCCGACGGGCCAGCGAGGACACCCACGCCCCCCGAAAAGCCAGCGAAGATCGGCAGACCAGCCAGGCCTACCGCCACATACAGTGCCACTGCAGCGAAGCCTCGGCCGGGTCCAAGGACAATTCCGGTCACCATCACGGCGAGAGTCTGTAGGGTCAGGGGTACCCCGAGCGGGCCGGCGGGGATAGCAGGTAGGATTGCTAGAGCGGCCACGAAGGCCGCGAAGACCGCGATCAGCGAAAGATCTGTGGCACTCCAGCGGCGCCTGGCGTGAGTGGGAGTACCCACAGCGGCGGCCGCGGGAGCCTGATTCTCCAGATGCATGGTGACTCTTCCTGTTAGTTATCGACAACAGTGTGCCGTCACTTACTGAGATTAGTGCCACCAGTTCTTATTTCGCTTGTAGGTTTCCTACAAATTAGGCATCCAGCAAACTCCGATGATGCGGAACCGTTCCATCGAAAGGCCACGTAATTGATTACCGTCTCGAACTTAGAGCTTCGCGCGGGAGCGCGCCTGCTTATGGATGCGGTGTCATTCCGTGTTGACCGCGGGGACAAGATTGGTCTGGTGGGTCGAAATGGTGCCGGCAAGACCACTCTGACCCGGGTCCTAGCGGGGGAGGGTCTGCCGNNNNCGGGTCCGTCACCCGAAAGGGCGAAATCGGGTACCTGCCCCAGGACCCGCGGACACCCAATATGGAGCAGCTGGCCCGGGACCGGATCCTTTCGGCGCGGAACCTCGACGTCGTCGTCACCAAGCTGCGGGCCGCCCAGGAAGACATGGCGAGCGACAACAATTCGGTGCGCGACAAGGCGATGGCCCGCTACGACCGGATCGAAGCGGAATTCCTTGCGCACGGCGGGTACGCCGCCGAAGCGGAGGCAGCCGCGATTTCCTCGAACCTCGCCCTGCCGGACCGGATCCTGAACCAGCCGCTGAGCACCCTCTCCGGTGGTCAGCGCCGGCGTGTTGAACTTGCGCGCATCCTGTACTCGGGCGCGGAGACCATGCTCCTCGATGAGCCAACCAACCACCTTGACGCCGACTCCATCACCTGGCTGCGCGAGTTCCTCAAGAACCACCAGGGTGGCCTGATTGTGATCAGCCACGATGTGGACCTGCTTGAAGCGACGGTGAACAAGGTGTTCCACCTGGATGCCAACCGCGCCACGATCGACATCTACAACATCGGCTGGAAGCGTTACCTGCAGCAGCGCGAGACTGATGAACGCGCGAGGAAGCGTGAGCGCGCCAACACGGAGAAGAAGGCCCAGGTCCTCATGGACCAGGCCAACAAAATGCGGGCCAAGGCCACCAAGGCAGTTGCTGCGCAGAACATGGCGAAGCGTGCGGAACGCCTACTGGGCGGGCTGGAAGCGGTGCGCGCGCAGGACCGCGTTGCTGCGCTACGGTTCCCCGAACCGTCCCCGTGCGGCAAGACTCCCATGACCGCCGAGGGGCTCAGCAAGTCCTACGGTTCGCTGGAGATCTTCACCGACGTCGACCTCGCCATCGACCGCGGATCGAAGGTAGTGATCCTCGGATTGAACGGTGCTGGCAAGACCACCCTGCTGCGGATGCTCGCCGGCGTCGACAAACCGGACACCGGCGAAGTCATCCCCGGGCACGGCCTGAAGGTGGGCTACTACGCCCAGGAACACGAAACCCTCGACACTGAGCGGACCGTCCTCGAGAACATGCGCTCCTCGGCACCGGACATGAAGGACGCCGAAGTCCGCGGTGTCCTCGGGTCCTTCCTCTTCACGGGCGACGACGTCGACAAGCCTGCCGGGGTGCTCTCCGGTGGTGAGAAGACTCGACTGGCTCTGGCCACCATTGTCGCGTCGTCAGCCAACGTGTTGCTGCTTGACGAACCGACCAACAACCTGGACCCCGCCAGCCGTGCCGAGATTCTGGGGGCGCTGCGTAACTACAGTGGCGCCGTCGTCCTGGTCAGCCACGATGAGGGAGCGGTTGAGGCGCTCAACCCCGAACGGGTGGTGCTGCTACCCGACGGCGTCGAGGACCTTTGGAGCGATGACTATCTCGACCTGGTGACGATGGCCTAATAGCCGCGCGCGTCGAGGTAGGCGTCTTCTTCTTCCTCGGCGGTGGGGCGGCGCTGGCGTCGCGATGGCAGGGCCGACGAGATGGTGCCGTTGGCTTCTGCGGCCTCTTCTTCGTCCGTCCGCTGCTGCTGCCGGGCGGCGTAGCCGAAGCCGACGAACAACAGGCCGCCGAAGGCGAACCACTGCATGGAGTAGGACAGGTGCGGTCCGGCGTCCAGGGACGGACGGGGGAAGATCCGCGGCGAAGTCGCCGGTGCCGGGCTTTCGGCTGACATCAGCCCGTAGGCACCCGTCTGAAGCTCGTAGTCGAGGACCTCGTCGTACCGTGCCAGGTTGATGGACGCGATCTGGCCCTCCGGGGCCCCGCGATCCAGCTGCGGCTCACCCGGCTTGATCCTCGCCGTTACGGTGACCTCGCCGTCGGGCGGCTGAGGGAAAGCATCGGGACGGCCCGCCGCATCATTGCCGATCGGTAGCCAACCGCGGTTGATAATCACCGCTGACCCGTCCGCCAGTTTGAGCGGCACCAGCACTTCGTAGCCGGGGCGTCCGCTGAAGGGACGGTTGCGCACCACCAGCTGGTTGGCCGTGTCATAGGTTCCGGTCAGCTCAATGGGCAGCCATTCCTCGGCAGGGTCAAACGATCTGAAATCGGCGGTGTCCGCTGCATACGGGACGGCCGGCTGGTCATAGTTGGCTTCGATCCGTTGGATCGTGTCGGCCAGCTGGTCACGACGGTCGAGCTGCCACATACCGAGGGAGCTGCACGCGACGGCGAGCAGGACCACGAGGGCAAACCACCCCAGCCAGCGGGGCGAAACGAGAAAACGGTACATCTATGCTGTGTCCTCGGCTGAGCCCGCCAAGGGCAGGGTTTCCTTCCACAGATCACGGGTCTGCAGGTAGTTCTCCAGCCAGTCGCGGTGCTCCCCACACGCGACCCAAATTTTCCGGCGTTCTGGCGTGTGGATTTTTGGGTTGTTCCATAGCAGCTGCCAGGTTGCGGGCAGCCGGCACGCCTTGCGTGAGCACACGGTCTCGGCGGGCCGGCCGCCCGGCTCCTGCGTGGTTCCTGGGGCAGCGCTGAGCTGCTGCAGCTGGTCAAGAAGATTCATACGGTGGGACGTCCCCTGTACAGCTTGTCGTTGGTGGTGGCCGGCTCGACGTCGTCGTCAATAATTTCGCCCTGCAGCACGTCGTCGGTTGGCTCAGGGGACACCGGGGCCGCGGTCTCAAGAGCGGGGAGGGGCACATTATCGATCAGCGACTGGCTGTGGGGCAGGTCGCTGGTGTCGGACCCACCGTTAGCGAAGATCACCGCGAAGTACGGCAGCACCACCGCACCAACGATCACCACCCACTGCAGCCAGCCCTCAACGAAAAACACGAGGACGATGCAGACGAGACGGATACCCATCGAGATGGAATATTTGATCATTCGCCCGCGTATTTCATCGCTGTGGGCGCTTCGCGCATCGGTAATACTGTGGACGTCAGCGCCATGCCGGATTTGCTTGCTCATCACACTCCAAGGGACCTTTATATTGTCTCACTCAGTGCCCCAAGATGTTAAAAGCCTGGCAGCCACCAAAGGTTCCCCCGGCGGCTGCCCTTCGCCACATTCTTGCAGTTCAGCAGGTCCCAGCTAGGATCGGCAGGGATAGTTGGAGCAATGATTCTGGAGGAATCCGTGGCAGACGCCGAGCAGGGACGCAGTGTTTTGGTAACCGGAGGCAACCGCGGCATTGGGCTTGCCATTGCGCGAGCCTTTGTTGAGAACGGTGACCGGGTGGCCATTACCTACCGCAGCGGGGAAGTTCCTGAGGGACTTCTCGGCGTGAAAGCCGACGTCACCAGCGAAGCGCAGGTCGACGCCGCGTTCACCGCCGTCGAGGAAGCCCACGGCCCCGTCGAGGTGCTGGTCGCCAACGCCGGGATGACCCGTGACACGCTGCTGCTGCGGATGAGTGAGTCGGACTTCACCGACGTCATCGACACCAACCTCACCGGCGCGTTCCGCGTCATCAAGAGGGCTTCGAAGGGGATGATCCGCCTCCGGAAAGGCCGCGTGGTGCTGATCTCTTCGGTGACGGGGCTGTACGGTGCGCCCGGGCAGATCAACTATTCGGCGTCGAAGGCGGGCCTGATCGGCATCGCCAGGTCGCTCACCCGCGAACTGGGTTCGCGGGGTATCACCGCGAACGTGGTGGCTCCGGGTTTCATTAACACCGATATGACCGCCGAGCTGCCCGAGGACACCCGCAAAAACTACCTCGCCACCATCCCGGCCCGACGGTTCGCTGAGCCGACCGAGGTGGCCAACGTGGTGCGGTGGATTGCCAGCGACGACGCCGCCTACATCTCCGGAGCGGTCATCCCCGTCGACGGTGGACTGGGCATGGGCCACTAACAGCACAGCGTTTATCACCCGTTTTCACTGACTAATGTTTCACCGACTAAGAGGAGTACCTATGGCCGCGTTGGATGGCACAACCGCAATCGTCACCGGATCATCACGCGGAATCGGGGCTGATGTCGCGAAACTGCTCGCAGACCAGGGCGCCGCCGTCGTCGTCAATTACCGCCAGAAGGCACCGCGCGCCGCGAAGGTGGTGGCGGGGATCGAGGCCGCTGGCGGGAAGGCGGTAGCTGTTGGCGCCGACCTGACCACCGCTGAGGGGTCAGCGGCGCTGATCCAGGCAGCGGTCGACAACTTCGGGGGTCTGGGTTTGCTGGTCCTCAATGCGTCGGGCGGGATGGAATCGGGAGTCGAGGAAGACTATGCCCTGAAACTGAACCGCGACGCGCAGGTCAACATGCTCCGCGCAGCGATGGACGTGATGCCGTCGGGCTCCCGTGTGGTGTTCATCACCAGCCACCAGGCGCACTTCATCAACACGGTTCCCACGATGGCAGCCTACGAGGCCGTCGCTCGCAGTAAGCGGGCCGGTGAGGATGCCCTCCGCGAGCTGCTGCCTGAGCTGGAAGCCAAGGGCATCACCCTGGTTGTGGTTTCCGGCGACATGATCGAGGGAACCGTCACGGCAACCCTGCTGGACCGGGCCACCCCCGGGGCGATTGAAGCGCGCCGCGAGCAGGCCGGGCGGCTCTACTCGGTCGCCGAGTTTGCCGCTGAGATCGCGAAGATGGCCACTGCCGATGTCCCCAGCGGACACACGGAGTACGTCGGCGGCTACGAGTACTTCACCAAGTAGCCGGTTCCTTCACCGCCCCAGGATTGGGTCCTGGGGCGGTGAAGTCCATCAAGAGTCAGCCCGGTCCAGGTCAGTACCGGCTGAAGTGCCTGACCACGTCCAGGTAGGGCAGATCGATCGAGGCGTCCGCAGCCGCACGGACTGCGGGCTTGGCGTTGAAAGCCACCCCAAGCCCAGCCGCGCCAAGCATGTCGAGGTCATTGGCACCGTCCCCGACGGCGATGGTCCGCTCCATCGGCACGCTGGCCTCCGCAGCCCACCGCCGCAGGGCCCGTTCCTTGGCTGCGCGGTCCACTACCGGGCCCACGACCTCACCGGTGAGATGTCCGTCGTCACTGACGCCCAGTACGTTGGCCTCCGCGAAGGTCAGGCTCAGTTGGGCGGCCAGCGGGTCGAGTAGCTGAGTGAAACCGCCCGAGACTGCGGCAACCGCGTGCCCTGCCGCCAGATAGTGGCGGACCAGCTCCTCAGCGCCGTCGCTGAACTCAATGACCGATCCCACCTCGGCGAGGACACTGACCGGAAGGCCCTTGAGCACCGCCACCCTCGATCGGAGGCTCTGGGTGAAATCTATTTCGCCGCGCATCGCCGCGTCGGTGACGGCGGCGACCTCAGCCTCCCGGCCAGCGTGGGCAGCCAGCAACTCAATGACTTCCTGCCGGATCAAGGTGGAATCCACGTCCATGATGAGGAGCTTTCGTCCCTCGTCAACCAGTGGGGGAGGGACGACGGCGCAGCTCAGGTCACCCGTCAGGTGGGGCTGCACAGCGGTCCGCAGGTCGGCGGCGTCGCCGTCGAACGAGACGAAAACGGTGGACGCCTGGAAGCGTGAGCTCCCCGAGTTCTCGAGTTCGATGATCTGGGCACCGGTGTTCTGGACGGCACCCTGGACAGCGATCAGAAACTCATCCGGAAGCTGCACACCGTAACTGACGACACCGAATTCCCTGGGCATAATCCTCCACTTTCACCATTGGTCTTCAACCGCAGCGCGGTCAGCGCCACCAAGCCATTATCGCCGGGCGCCGGGCGGGCCCCGAAATCAGTTCCCCGGACGACGCCGGCCGCTCATCCTGCCCACCGGGCGCCGGGCGGGCGCCGTTTCGCGTTTGCTGCGCTAGTTGGCCTAATGTCTAGTGCTATGAGTGATGTTCTTGAGTTAGCTGGGGTAAGCCTTGTCCGGGGCGGCAAGACGCTGTTGGACAGTGTGGACTGGCAGGTCAAGGACGGCGAACGCTGGGTGATCATGGGCCCGAACGGTGCAGGCAAAACCACCCTGCTCCAGATCGCCGGCGCCCGCATCCACCCCACCCAGGGTGTCGCGGGTATCCTGGACGAAGTTCTGGGTGCGGTGGATGTCTTCGAGTTGCGTCCCCGCATCGGGCTCGCCTCGGCGGCCCTCGCCGCCCAGATACCCGAGCACGAAACCGTGCTCAACGTGGTGGTCACCGCTTCCTACGGGATCACCGGACGGTGGCGGGAGCAGTACGAAAGGCAGGACGCCCGCCGCGCCTTTGCCCTGCTCGATGCGTGGGGCATGTCCACCTTCATGAACCGGCCGTTTGCCTCCCTCAGCGAGGGCGAACGCAAGCGCGTCCAGATCGCCCGGGCCCTGATGACCGACCCGGAGCTGCTGCTCCTCGACGAGCCCGGCGCCGGGCTGGACCTCGCAGGTCGTGAAGACCTGATCACCCGGCTCACTGCCCTGGCCCAGGACGAGGAATCACCGGTCATGGTGTTAGTGACCCATCACCTCGAAGAGGTGCCACCGGGATTCACCCACGCCATGCTGATGCGCGACGGCGCGGTAGTGGCTTCCGGCCCGATCGAGACCGTATTCACCGAAGAGCACCTCAGCGCAGCTTTCGATGTGCCCCTCGACGTCCGCCACCAGGACGGCCGCTACACGGCTGTCGCCCGTTCCCGCGCCTAGCGACCGGTACGCCTGCTGATGGAACTGCTGCAGGGTGCCCTCATTTTTGTTGCCGGTCTCTGGGCCGGTGCCATCAATTCGGTGGTGGGCTCCGGCACGCTTGTCACCTTCCCGGTCCTGCTCGCCCTGGGATTCGCCCCGGTCACGGCGACCATCAGCAACGCGATGGGCCTGATCGCGGGCGGTGTATCGGGAACCTGGGGGTACCGTCGTGAACTTGCCGGTTTGCGCTCTACCATCCTTCGCCTGCTTCCCGCCTCGGTTCTCGGGGGTATCACCGGTGCAGCTCTCCTCCTGAATCTGCCGGAACAGGTCTTCGAATTCGCGGCGCCAATCCTGATCGTCATTGCCCTAGGGTTTGTGATCTTCCAGCCCGCGCTGCAACGCAGGGTGCTGCTCCGGGCTGAACGCAAGGAGTCCACCCGGGCCCACCCCGTGGGGCTGACCATCCTCGTGTACCTGGCGGGCGTCTACGGCGGGTATTTCGTCGCAGCTCAGGGCATCCTGCTGGTGGGTATCCTCGGCATTTTCCTGCGCGGCACCATCCAGAACGCCACCGCAGTGAAGAACCTGCTGGTGCTCGCCGTCAACGTGGTGGCAGGCATTTCGTACATGCTCTTCGCGTTCGACCGCATCAACTGGTGGGTGGTTCTGGTCATCGCCGTCAGCTCACTCATTGGCGGCTTCTTTGGTGCGGTGATCGGACGCAGGCTACGTCCGGCAGTGCTGCGGTCGATCATCGTGACTCTCGGCCTGATCGCCCTCTACATCATGGTCGCCCGGCTGGTCACCGGATGAGCATCCACCGCCTGACCGACCCCGCCGACCCGCTGGTGTCGGACTACACCTCCCTGACCGATACACAGCTCCGCCGACGACGGGAACCCGCCGAAGGCCTCTACATTGCCGAAAGCACCAAGGTGCTCCGGCGAGCCGTCGACGCCGGCCACACCCCACGGTCCTTCTTTCTCACCGACAAATGGCTGCCCGATCTGCAGGACCTGCTGGAGCGTTTCCCCGCGGTCCCCGCTTTCATCGGCACCGAACAGATCCTCGAACAGATCACCGGGTTTCATCTGCACCGTGGTGCGCTGGCCGCCATGGACCGGCCCCGTCCGCTCGACCTCGATGGGGTACTGGAGGGCGCGCACCGGATCGCTGTCCTTGAGGACATCGTCGACCACACCAACCTCGGCGCTATCTTTCGCTCCGCTGCGGCACTCGGTGTGGACGCCGTCCTGATCAGTCCGCGCTGCGCCGACCCGCTTTACCGGCGTGCAATCAGGGTCAGCATGGGCGCCGTTTTCCAGGTGCCATGGGTGAGATTAACCGAGTGGCCTGCGCAGCTCGGCGATCTGCAGGAGGCAGGATTCGTGGTTGCCGGCCTCGCCCTGGGGGACAAGACCATCGCCCTGGACGACCTCAGCGCCGCCC
>NZ_ALPM01000062.1:10483-16419 GCF_000294595.1 Arthrobacter sp. TB 23
GGCTCGCCCTGGTGCTTGGCACTGAGGGGGAGGGCCTGACCCGGGCGACTCTGGAACAGGCCGACCACAGCGTGAGCATCCCGATGCGAGCCGGCGTCGATTCGCTCAATGTCGCAGCGGCAAGCGCGGTCGCTTTCTGGGAATGCCGGCGCTAGCTGCCGTGCCACACCCACCGGTGGCAAGATGGCTGGGACCGCCTCGGGTGCGGTAGAGTGGGTAGCTGGTCTTAGGGCCAACCAACTTTTCCAACCCCCTTGTGCCTGGCCAAATCCAGGCAACTAACGAAGGTAACACTGTGAAGTCTGATATCCACCCCAAGTATTCAACGGTTGTTTTCCGCGACCTCGCGTCCGAGAAGTCATTCCTGACCCGGTCCACCGTGACCTCCAAGAAGACTGTTGAGTGGGAGGACGGCAACACCTACCCACTGGTCGAGGTCGAAATTTCCTCCGAGTCGCACCCTTTCTACACCGGCAAGCAGCGGATCATGGACTCCGCCGGCCGCGTCGAGCGCTTCAACGCCCGCTTCAAGGGCTTCGGCAAGAAGTAATGCCGAGAGCAGACTAGTCTGCCTGATGGGTCCGGACCGCTTAGGCGGTCCGGACCCATTTCTTGTTCACCACCGTTTACCAGTCTCCAAGGAGCACCCCGATGACCAGTCAAATCCCCTCAGGACCTGTCCACGGCGAGTTCAAGGTGCTTGGTGGGAAGCTGGTCGTCGCCGATTTCGAAGTCGCCAACGGTGTCCTGACCGGAGTATCCATCAACGGCGACTTCTTCCTCGAACCTGACGAAGCGCTCGACGACATCAACCGGTCGCTGGAGGGCCTGCCAGCTCACGCCTCGCACGGGGAGTTGACTGCCGCCGTCGTGCAGGGGCTGGACCCCACGGCGGAACTGTTCGGCTTCTCTCCGGAGGCGGTGGCGACCGCCGTCCGGCGCGCCCTGGGCCTGGCAACCGGGTGGGCCGACCACCAGTGGGACGTTATTGGGCCCACACCGCTCTCCACCGAGATGCACGTCGCGATGGACGAGGTACTGACCCGGGACGTTGGCGACGGTCGCCGTAACCCCACCCTCAGGTTCTGGGAATGGGAATCGCCCTCGGTGGTGATTGGCAGCTTCCAGTCGATGCGCAACGAGGTCAACCCTGAGGGGGTGCTGCGGCATGGCGTGAGCGTGGTCCGCCGGATCAGCGGCGGGGGAGCCATGTTCATGGAACACGGCAACGCCATCACCTACTCGCTGTACCTGCCGCAGACGCTGGTGGACTCGTTGAGCTTCGCAGAGTCGTACCCGTTCCTCGACGCCTGGGTGATGGACGCGCTTCGCACCCTCGGGATCGAAGCCTGGTACCAGCCGCTCAATGACATTGCGACCGACGTCGGAAAAATTGGCGGCGCCGCACAAAAGCGGCTGAGCAACGGCGGCATGCTGCACCACGTCACCATGTCCTACGACATCGACGCCGACAAGATGCTCGAGGTGTTGCGCATCGGCAAGGAAAAGCTGTCCGACAAGGGTACCCGGAGCGCGAAGAAGCGGGTCGACCCGCTNTCCGCCGTCAGACCGGCCGGTCCCGGGAAGACATCATCAAGGTCATGATCGACACGTTCCGGGCGAAGTACGGCGCGCAGGACTCAACGTTCACCGATGATGAGGTGGCACGTGCAGAGCGTCTGGTGGAGGACAAGTTCGGCACCCGCGACTGGCTGAACCGGGTCACCTAGGAGCCGGCCCCAACTAGGCGACCATTTCCCTGGGCGTGTAACGATCGCAACAGGTGATCGCGTTCCTCCAGGACAATCCGGCGCAACGCCGCGGGCGACGACTGGTAAGTTGTCAGCCAGTTATCGGCTGCGAGCACCACCCGGTGCTCTTCGGCTGCTTCGCCCGGAGTGAGGTCCTGCGAGCCGGGGAACAGTCCGCGGACAATGCGACTGGCCATCTCGATTCCCATTGTGTCCCACACGCGGCCGATTTCGGCGAAATAGCGGTCCACGTACGGGGCCCGCAGTTCGGCGGCGCCCTCGGCGAAACCGGCGATGGTCGCTGACAGCAGCTCGTTGGATAGCCTGGTGCCGAAGACTGCTTCCTGCCAGGCCTTCTCCTTGATGGCAGCGTCCGGTACCGAGGTGGAGGCCCTGGTGAATCCTGCTTTACCGGCCGCCGTGCGGTCCCGGTCAAGCTCCGCTTCCAGCTCAGCACCCGATGCCTGCCCCTGGGCGGCCAGCGCCTGCCAGAGGAGCCAGCGCAGCTCGGGGTCCACAGCCAGCCCGGTCACACTCTGCTTCCCACCGAGCAGTTCCCTGAACCACCCTGAGTGGGTGTTGCTGTGCAGGCCCAGAGCGGCTGCGGCCCGGGCCCAGACCAGCTGCAGGTCGGAGGCTGGCTCGGCCGCGTGCAGACCCTCCACCACAAACGAGAACAACCGTTCCCGCAGGACCTCACGCTCGTCAGCCGGAGAGTAGTGTTCGACGGCGTGGTGCGCGTTCCGCAACATGACCTGCAGCGCTCCGACCCCGGACTCGCCGGGCGCAGCGAGCTGCACCGCACCCACGTAGGCGGCCGCTGAGAGCGCCGCATCCCGGGTATTCGACCACAGCGCCGCCTGACAGACAGCGCGCGCCAGCGGCTCCTCAAGGCAGCCAACGCTACCCAGCAGGGTCGCCAGCGACCGTTCATCAAAGCTGATCTTCGCGTAGGTCAGATCATCATCGTTGATCAGCAGCAAATCGGGCTGGACGACACCCACCAGCTCTGGGACATCCGTTGCGGCGCCGTCAATACGCACATCGACGGCGCCGGTCCGTACCAGTGCTCCGGCGGCGAAACTGTACAGTCCGAGGCGCAGCTGGTGCGGGCGGAGCGCTGCCGCGCCAGTGACCGGGTCGGTGGCCTCCTGGTGGATGACCACTGCACGGTAGGCGCCGTCGTCGTCGACCTCGACCTCGGCGCTGAGCAACGGCACACCCGACGTCTGGAGCCACTGCTGCGCCCAGGCGGTCATGTCCTGGCCGGTGGCGTCCGATAATGCTGAGAGGAGGTCCGTCAACCGGGTATTACCGAACGCGTGGGTTCTGAAATAGGCGCGGGCCGCCTCGAAGAATGCTTCGCTGCCGGCATAGGCCACCAACTGTTTCAGCACCGAGGCGCCCTTCGCGTAGGTGATCCCGTCGAAGTTTTGTTTGGCCGCTTCAAGATCCACAATGTCAGCGGTGATGGGGTGGGTGGAGGGCAGCTGGTCCTGAAGGTAGGCCCAGGCCTTGCGGCGGTTGGCGAAACTCACCCACGATGTGGCGGAACCGGTGGCTTCGGCGACGGCGAGGGCGCCCATGTAGTCGGCAAAGGATTCCTTCAACCACAGATCGTCCCACCAGAACATGGTCACCAGGTCGCCGAACCACATATGGGCCATCTCATGGAGAATGGTGTTGGCGCGCGCCTCATACTGGTCGTGGGTCGCCTTGGAGCGGAAAATGTAGGCCTCGGTGAAGGTGACCAACCCGGGGTTTTCCATGGCCCCGAGGTTGTATTCGGGCACGAACGCCTGCTCGTACTTGCCGAATGGGTAAGGATATTCGAACCGTGAATGGAAGTACTCGAGTCCCCGCTTGGTGACATCGAAGATGGTGTCCGTGTCGAATGCCTCGGCCAGGGACGCCCTGCAGTAAAGCCCCAACGGGATTTCAAGCGTGGACCCGTCGGACATGGTGCCCGACCAGTGGTCGGTGGCAGCGAAGTACGGCCCGGCCAGGATGGTGGTGATGTAGGTCGAAATCCGTTCCGTGGGCGCGAACTGCCACACCCGGCTGCCCTCTCCGCCATCCTCACGGGTCGCTTCGGCTCCATTGGAGGCCACGAGCCAGTCTGCAGGTGCGCTCACTGAGAAGGTGAAGGCGGCTTTCAGATCGGGTTGCTCAAAGTTGGCGAATACCCGGCGTGCATCGGCAGGTTCGTACTGCGTGTAGAGGTACGTTTGCCCATCCGCCGGGTCGGTGAAGCGGTGCATGCCCTCGCCGCTGCGGCTGTACAGGGCGGTGCCGGTAATGGTCACTACATTGTCGGCAGCCAGATCCGGAAGGGTGATCCGGGCGCCGTCGACGACGACGGCGGGGTCCAGGTCCGTGCCGTTGAGGGTAACGCGGTGCACCTCATCGGCGATGAAGTCCATGAAGGTTTCGCTGCCCGGCGCGTCGCAGCTGAAGGTGACGGTCGAGCGGGAGAGGAACCCGGCGACCTCAGGATCAGCGGCCTCCCTCAGGTCGAGGTGAACCTCGTAACTGGCGATGGTCAGGAGACTGGACCGGAGGGCTGCTTCGTCGCGGCGGAGATTTTCGTTCATCACCCGGTCATTCAATCACGGCCGCCGGGTCTTGCCTCAGTCGGCGAACAGCGCCTCGACCGGCGCCGTCGCGACCGTTCAAAGACGTCACCCTTCGGGAGGCCGGGGCGCGCTGGTCGGCGCCCGGCCGAGTGCGCGAGAACTGGGCGGCCCGTGAGCACGCTCGGCCAGCCCCATTCCGAGTCCGAATCCGAAGGCTACGACAGGTCGGTCTTCGTTGACGGCATTCCCTCCTATGCCGCCGTCAGTGAGGCGCCAGCGGATCGGGTGAGCATGATCCGGGATTTCCCCGTAACAATCACGCCGGAAGACCTGACCGTACCGTGGTCCACTCCATGGGCGCCCGAGCGCCCTCAACGCACTCTTTCCTGCCTCCACACCATCCTCGAAGAGGAATGGCAGCACCTCCGCTATGCGGCGCGGGACCTCGACCTTCTGGACCTGCGCGTCACGCCGCCGACGTGACCAATTGCACAATATGTAATACAGGAAATTCGTGGCAATGTTGAGCCCATGTCCGACCTCTTCGAAGATTATGCAGCAGCAGCCAGCCGTACCCCCGCGTTCGATGAAATGTTCGCGCCCGGCCAGTTGGCTCGCAACGAATACAGTCAGGTGGCCGCAGCCCTCAGCGAACTGAACCTCGCCGACGTCACGGCCCGCGCCGATTCCATGGCCCGTACTTTCCTTGACCGCGGTGTCACGTTCGACTACGCGGGGGAGGAACGGCCCTTCCCGTTGGACATTGTGCCGCGGGTTATCTCAGGCAATGATTGGCAGGTTCTGGAACAGGGTGTCAGCCAGCGGGTCCGCGCACTCGAGGCGTTCCTCAACGACGTCTACGACAAAATGTCGGTGGTCGCCGACGGCGTCATTCCGCGCCGCCTGATCACCTCAAGCGCCCACTTCCATCGGCAGGTATGGGGCTTCGACCCCGCAGGTGGCGTTCGGGTCCACATCTCGGGGATCGACGTCGTCCGCGACCAGAAAGGTATCTTCCGGGTTCTCGAAGACAACGTCCGCGTCCCCAGCGGCGTGAGCTACGTCCTGGAGAACCGACGCGCCATGGCCAAGGGGCTGCCGGAGGCATTCGGGCAACAGCACATCCGGCCGGTCGAAGAGTACCCCCGTCGTCTTCTTGCGGCGCTGCGGAAGACGGCGCCGTCGTCGGCTGAAGACCCGACAGTGGTGGTCCTCACTCCCGGTGTCTTCAACTCCGCCTACTTCGAACACACCCTGCTGGCGGGACTGATGGGTGTGGAACTGGTGGAGGGCCGGGACCTGATCTGCCGTGGCAACCGCGTCTACATGCGCACCACCGCCGGCGAGCAACGCGTCGACGTCATCTACAAGCGGATTGACGACGAGTTCCTTGATCCGTTGCAGTTCCGTTCCGATTCGATGCTCGGCTGCCCCGGCCTGGTCAACGCCGCGCGCGCCGGCACCGTGACGATCGCCAATGCCCTGGGTAACGGGGTGGCCGACGACAAGCTCGTCTACACCTACGTCCCCGACCTGATCAGGTACTACCTCAGCGAAGAGCCAATCATCGCCAACGTCGACACGTACCGGCTGGAGGATCCAGCGGCCC
>NZ_ALPM01000063.1:0-14363 GCF_000294595.1 Arthrobacter sp. TB 23
GGCTGGACGAACTGGTGGTCAAGCCGGTGGACGGTTCCGGCGGCAAGGGCCTCGTCATCGGCCCCGACGCGTCGAAGGAAGAACTGGACGCCCTGAGGGAGCGGGTCACGGCTGACCCCCGCGGTTGGATCGCGCAGCCAGTCCTCCAGCTCTCAACGGTGCCGACCATGTCCGGCGGTCAGTTCAGTCCCCGCCACGTGGACCTTCGCCCGTTCGCGGTGAACGACGGCGACGACGTCTGGGTGCTGCCGGGTGGGCTCACCCGGGTGGCCATGAAGGAAGGTTCCCTGATTGTGAACTCCAGCCAGGGCGGCGGTTCCAAGGACACCTGGGTGGTCGACGAACAGAATCAGACCCCGGTGCGCCCGGTCGTCGACACCGTGCGTCGCCCAGTCCAGGAACGGGTCTGGCCGATCGAATCGGGGTGGCAGGACCGGCAACCGGAACAACAGCAGCAACAGGCCGATTCGGTTGAAGCCCCAGCCGGGGGACACCGCGTGAACCGTGGAGAGGACACAGTCAATGCTTAGCCGGATCGCTGAATCCCTATTCTGGATTGGTCGTTACGTGGAGCGCGCCGATGGCACGGCCCGTATCCTCGATGTTCACCTGGAGCGCCTGAACCAGATGCCGCGCAGCGAACAGCGCGATGTGTCCCGTCAGCTGCTAGGAGTAATGGGCAGCCGGGCGGAAGGTGACGAGCTTGAACTGTCAGACCTTTTGCAGTCCCTGGCCTACGACCGGACCAGCACCACCTCCATTGCCGGCGCCTTGGGCGCAGCACGTGAGAACGCCCGACGGGCACGGGAGACCGTGTCAGGCAGCGTGTGGGAAAGCCTCAACACCACCTGGTATGGCCTGACCCAGCACCGCAAGGATGTGGTGGGGACCTACCGCTTCTGCCATTGGGTGGTTGAACGTACTGCGATGATCCGGGGCCTGTCGGATACCACCATGAGCCACGACGAAAGCTGGCAGTTCCTGGTGCTGGGCCGGAGCCTTGAGCGGGCGGATATGACAGCGCGTATGTTGTCCACCCACGATGTGCATGCGGCAGGCATGTCCTGGGTCAACATGTTGCGGTGTGCCGGCGCCTACGAGTCATTCCTGCGCACCCGGAGGGCATCGTTTGGCGACCAGCAGGCGGCGGAGTTCCTGCTGTTGGACCGGTTGTTTCCGAGGTCGATCGTGTACGCGCTGAGCGACGCTGAGAAGTGCCTGACCAATCTCAACCCCGCCTACCGCCGGGTCGGGTTTATCAACGATGCCAGCCGAATCGTCGGTCAGGCCCGAACGTTCCTTGAGTTCCACCAGACCGACGACCTGATGTCAGAGTTGCCCGAGCACATGGAGCGCGTCCAGAAGGCCTGTGCCCAGGCTTCCGACGCAATTTCACGCACCTACTTTTCCCAGGCAGACGAGCTGTCCTGGGTGGGAGAACTCTCATGACCCGCTTGCTGATCACCCATCGCACAGGCTACAACTATGTGCGCAAAGTGACTTTGTCCTACAACGAGGCGCGGATGACGCCGCTCACAGACCCCCAGCAGGTGGTCCTTGAGTCGACGTTGAAGGTATCGCCGTCGAGCGCTGCCGTGTCGACATACCGCGATTACTGGGGTACCAGGGTGACCGCGTTCGACATGCAGAGCACCCACGAGGCGCTTGAGGTGACAGCCGTCACCACCGTTGAGGTGAGCCGGATAGAGCGGATTCCTGCCGAGGATGAGGTGGTGACCTGGGATCACCTTCGCTCCGACGAGGTCATCAATGAGTTCGGCGACTGGCTGCCGCAAACCGGGTTGACCGACCCTGACCCGGAAGTCAGCGCTAACGCGTTACGGCTGGCAGCTGATCGCAATCCGCATCAGGCAGTGCACGCGATCTTTGAGTGGATCAAGCAAGAGATGTCCTACGTGCAGGGCGTCACCGGAGTGCAGACCAATGCTCGGGACGCCTGGGACTCACGGAAGGGGGTTTGCCAGGATTTGGCGCATCTCGCAATTGGCGCGTTCCGCAGCATCGGCATTCCCGCACGCTACATTTCGGGGTACCTGCATCCACGCAGCAGCGCAGGCATCGGGGAGACTGTCGCCGGGCAGTCCCACGCCTGGGTCGAGTGGTGGGATGGCGAGTGGCGCGGCTGGGACCCCACGAACAGTGGACCGGTCAGTGACTTCCATGTTTCGGTGGCGCGTGGCCGGGACTATAAGGATGTATCGCCGCTGAAGGGGATTCTGTCAGGCGGCGGCGGGTCGACGTTGAACGTGAAAGTGGAGATCACCCGCGTCGCCTAGGGCAGTTCCGGGCTGCGTTCGTGCGGTACCCCCGGGATGCCGCGATCGGAGGTGCCGGATCGAATTTTTGCGGGCTCGGTGCCTCAACATCGTTGGTCGAAATCGAACTGGTGGTGTTCGCTGTGGGCTTAATCCGGGTGGGTCCTGCTCGCCTGCCTGACGCCGAAGAATGTCAGTGGCAGATGATGTGATGGAGGTATGGAGCAGCAGGAGAAAGCCGGCGGGAACCGCAGCATCGCTGAGGTTTTTACGGCCAGCCTGGGCGCGGCTAGCCCGGGTTCTGTTGACTCGGTTTCGTTGGCTGGATGGATCCATCGTGGAGCACCGGCGAGGTGGCGGGTGTGTTGCGGCGACTCGGGAAGGCCAGCCGGGCCCACCGGTTTGCAGCCAACACGGCGGCCACCGAGGTCGAACTGGCTGGCCCCGAATCGCTGGTCACCCTGTTGCTGCCATGGAATGCCATCCGAAACTCAGCGAAGGAACCCGCTGGAAAACCAGACGGACCAGACGACGGAGCAGCTGAAGGGCCGGCTGGCGGGCCGGGCGACGGAGCAGGTCAGGAACCGGCTGGCGGGCCGGGTCAAGAACCAGCTGACGGACCGGGTCAGGAACTGGCTGGCAGGCCGGGCGGAGTGTCGGGCGGCGGGCCGGGCGGCGGAGCGGGCGTGGCAGCGTCGGATCCGGTGGCGAAGATCTCTGACCTGTTACTGGCCGCGGATCGGCTGCTGTCCTGGGCCACAGCCCGGCAGGCGGAACTGGTCGCTGATCTGCACCGCGAAGTGCAAAGCCTCGCCGCGTCCCAGGCAGCATCCCAGGCAGCGTCGCGGGCCGGGTCGCAGGCCGGGTCGCGGAGGGGGATCAGTAACGGGTTAGGGTTCACCCTGACGGCCGAGGAACTGGCGCCGTTGCTGAACCTTTCAGGGCGGGCCGCGCACCGGTTACTGGGTCAAAGCCTGACCCTGGCCCTGGACCTCCCGAAAACCCTCCAGTGCCTGGGGATGGGAATGGTTTCGGTCCGGCAAGCCCAGGTCATCGTCGATGAAACCCTCACCGTCCCCGACGAAGCGCTTCCCGCCTTCGAGGACGCGGTACTCAAAACCGGCGCCCAGCTCACCGCCCCACGGTTGAAGACCAAATGCCGGCTAGTGCGGGAGAACCCCGAAACGATCACCGCCCGCCGGGCAGCAGCCGCAGCAGACCGCCACGTCGAACTCACCCCGGACGATGACGGCATGGCGTGGCTCTCAGCGTATCTACCCGCCGAGCAAGCCTGCGGCATCGAACACCGGCTCACGTTCATGGCCAGAGCCCTCCAAAACCCCCAAGAGGACCGCACCCTCACCCAACTCAAAGCGGACATCCTCGGAGACCTCCTCACCCACCACTGCACCCCCGGCCCCACAGAAACCACCAGCACACCCAACACCAGCAACACAGGCACTACAGACGCTGCTGGAGGTGCTGCTGGGGCTGCTGTGGCTACTGGTGTTGGCGGTCCTGGTGCTGGGGTTGGGGGTGCGACCAGTGGTGGTGGTGGGTTAGTTGATCTGGCCACGGTACTGGGCGTGCACCCGGTGGTGTTCGTGACCGTACCCGTGATGACCCTGCTCGGCGGCAACACACCAGCCGACCTCGCCGGCTACGGTCCGATCGACCCGGACACCGCCCGGACACTCGCCGCCCACGCACCAGGATTCACCCGGATCCTCACCCACCCCGAAACCGGCACCGTCCTGAGCGTCGGACGCGACCACTACACAGTGCCCCAAAGCCTACGCACCACCATCTTGATCCGAGACAAAACCTGCCGACACCCCGGCTGCAACCGGCCAGCCCCGGCCTGCGATCTCGACCACACCATCCCCTGGCACCAGGGCGGCACCACCAGCTACGACAACCTCGCCGCCCTCTGCCGCAAACACCACAAACTCAAAACCGACGGCTACTGGCACTACCACCAACCCGAACCCGGCACCCTCACCTCACTAACCGGCAAAACCTACACCACCACCCCCGACCCACCACCCTTCTAAAAACGGCGATCACGCGCCGCGGAGGGAAAAAGCAGGTCAGGAATGGGCAGGTCTCAGATCGGGTGGACGAAGTGTTCAGCCAGGACTGAACCCAAGGTCGGCCACGATTTACCTAGCCCGGAAGAACTACCTGCCCCTTGCTAAGGATGGTCAGTCCGGACTCCGTCACAGTGTAGCCGCGGCTAAGGTCCAGCTCGCGGTCAACCCCGATCCTGGCACCGGCCGGCACTCTGACGTTTTTGTCGATGATCGCCCGCCGGACAATAGCCCCCGGACCGATGGACACCTTGTCCATCAGCACCGACCCCGACACAGATGCACCTTCGTCAACAAACACATCGGTGGCAAGGATGGACCCCTGCACCTGGCCTCCGGAAACCACTGCACCGTTCGAGACGATCGAGTCGTGAGCTACACCGGAACCGCCTGACGCGCTGCGGACGAACTTGGCCGGGGGAGAGACACTTTGCCGCGTGTAGATCGGCCATTCCAGGTTGTACAGATTGAATAGTGGCAGGGGAGAGATGAGGTCCATGTTGGCGTCGTAGTACGAGTCGAGAGTTCCGACGTCGCGCCAGTACTGACGGTCCCTGTCCATGGAGCCAGCAATGTCGTTGGAGGTGAAGTCATAGACTGCTGCATCTCCCCGTTCAACGAAATACGGAATGATGTCGCCACCCATGTCGTGCTTGGTGTTCAGCCGGGCAGCGTCTTCTTCGAGGGCCGCGACCAGAGCGTCAGCGGTGAACACATAGTTACCCATCGACGCCAGGAAGCTATTCGGATCGTCGGGCAACCCGGGGGTGCTCTCCGGCTTTTCGACGAACCCGGAAATCCGGCCTGAACCATCGGTCTGGATGACGCCGAACTGGTCAACCAGGTTCATTGGCTGCCGGACCGCCGCGACACTGGCCGATGCACCGCTGGCAATGTGAGCAGCAACCATCTGCTCGAAGTCCATCCGGTAGACGTGGTCGGCGCCAATCACCACCACAATGTCAGGGTTCGCATCGTGGATCAGATTGAGGGATTGGTAGATGGCGTTGGCACTGCCCAGAAACCAGCTTTTTCCTCGCCGTTGCTGCGCCGGGACCGACGCCACATACTGCTGCAGCTGGGTGGACATGCGCCAGGTCTCGGAAATGTGGCGGTCCAGGCTGTGGGACTTGTACTGGGTGAGCACCACAATTTCCAGGTACCCCGAGTTTACGAGGTTCGAGAGTGCGAAATCGATCAGCCGGTAAATGCCGCCAAACGGCACTGCGGGCTTCGCACGATCGGCCGTGAGTGGCATGAGTCGTTTTCCCTCGCCCCCGGCTAGGACGATCGCCAGTACTTTTTTCAATGCCACGAATGGCCCCCTGCCCTACTGTTGCTCTTCATTGAGTTATTACCTCTTGATTGACTCACACTAGATGAGATGGCCGCGCTGCACTACGTTTGGAAACGTGCGTATAGACATTGTGACAAAAGAGTTCCCACCCGAGATCTACGGCGGCGCCGGAGTGCACGTTGCTGAGCTAAGCCGAGTGCTGGCCAGCCAGGTGGATTTGCGGGTTCACTGCTTCGGCGCGGAGCGGAGTCCCGATTATCACGGGGCGACCGTGAGCACCTACCTGCCCCCGGCCGAGTTGAACCGCTCGAACGCCGCGGTACAGACCTTCGGCACCGATCTGGCGATGCTGGACGGGCTGGCTGGCGCGGATGTGGTGCACTCCCACACCTGGTACGCGAACATGGCGGGGCATCTCGCATCCCTCCTGTACGGGGTGCCGCATGTCCTCAGTGCCCACAGTCTCGAGCCGTTACGGCCGTGGAAGGCTGAGCAGCTCGGCGGTGGCTACGCGCTGTCTTCGTGGGCCGAACGAACCTCCTACGAGGCCGCCGCAGCGGTCATTGCCGTCTCGCATGGGATGCGCGCGGATATCCTGCGCAGCTACCCGGATGTTGACCCCGATAAGGTGCAGGTCGTGCACAACGGCATCGATGTGAGCCTCTGGGAACGGGATACCAACCACGACGCCGTCAGGAAGTTGGGCATCGACCCGGACCGCCCCAGCGTGGTGTTCGTGGGACGGAACACCCGTCAGAAAGGCGTTCCCTACCTCCTCCGTGCAGCGGCGCTGCTGGAGCCCGGCGTGCAGTTGGTGCTCTGTCTCGGTGCCGCCGACACTCCCGAGCTGGCAGCCGAAACCGCTCAGCTGATCGCCGAGCTGGAAGCCAAGCGCGGATCGGTGGTGCTGATCGAACGCATGTTGCCCCGGAATGAGCTCATCCAGGTCCTGAGCACGGCGACCGTCTTCGCCTGCCCCTCCATCTACGAGCCCCTCGGCATCGTGAACCTTGAGGCGATGGCGTGCGGCGCGGCAGTCGTTGCCAGCGCCACCGGAGGCATCCCGGAGGTGGTCGACGACGGCGTGACCGGCACCCTGGTCCCGCTGGAACAGGTGACCGACGGTACGGGTATCCCCTTGGATCCTGAACGGTTCGTCACCGACTTCGCGGCGGCCGTAAACGCCCTGGTTGCAGACCCGGACCGGGCCCGCCGGATGGGTGAGGCGGGGCGCCGTCGCGCTGAAGAGCACTTCTCGTGGGACTCGATTGCTGAGTCCACCCTCGAGGTCTACCGTTCAGTGATCCCCAAGACCTGAGCACACCGGCAACCCGGTAGTTCCTGACACCGCCCAGCGTAGGGTGGCGTACCACCATCAACCACGGAGGACTCATCAGTGACCGAACACCCCAGCCCAGTGTCACCGGACTCACCCAACTCACCGGATTCGCCGGACTCAGCAGCTTCGGCGCCTTCGCCCGATGAGGCGAATGTTCCCGAGTTGAATGAGACGGAGGTCGACGAGGCAGTGATGGACGAGTCTGCCGAGAACCCGGCCCTCGACGAGGGGCGGGTCACCACCCCCGTCGATGAAGAGAACGAGGATGACGACCCGCGCCAGGTTTAGGTGCGTCTTTAGCGCTTCGCTTTAGCCTTCGCCTTGCGGGCCAGCACCGTTTTCTCGTCGATGGGGAACGTACCGCTGGCCCGCTGCTGCCGCGCGTAGGCCATCGCTTCGTCCTGGCGTTTCTTCTCCGCACCGGTGGCAATCGCTGACCGCAGATGTTCAGGGCCGTACCCAAAGGCGTCAACAAGATCGACGGCGTGGGGGCGGATCTTCGCGAGCAGACGGTTGATGTACGGCGAGAGCGTCCGGGCCCGCTGGGTGGAAAGCCGGCCGTTCATCAGATACCAGGCGAGATTGCGCTCAATCAGGCACAACCCAAACAGGTCCCGCACCCAGGTGAGCACCTGTTTGGTGCCCGCGTCATCGACCTGGTGAACTGCGGCGGTGAACGCCTCCCACTGCAGCAGTTCCGCGTGTGCCTTGGCCGTCTCGATCAGTTCGTGCTGATGTTCGTTGAACTTCTCGGCGGCGGCTTCCTGTGGCAGCTTCCGTACCCCGCGCAGCTCGCCGGCCAGTTCAGCGACCATGGCCTCGACGCGGTCGGACAGCAGCTCGTGCTGGGTGTGTTCATCCCGCAGCGCGATCGCGGATTTCCGTTCGGATCCGGCGTCGACCACGGTCTGCACTACCCGCCGCAGACCCGAGCGGTGCAGGGTTTTCTCGGCACGCTGGGTGACCACGTAGCGTGCGAGCACACCGAAGTCGACGCCGCTGAACTCTTTCGCGTAATCCGCGAGGAGGCGCTTGGCCACCAGTTGCAGCAGGACGTTGTTATCACCCTCAAAGGTTGCGTAGACATCCATGTCCGCACGCAGGGAGGTAAACCTGTTCTCGGTCAGGAACCCTGCCCCACCACAGGCTTCCCGGCATTCCTGCAGCGTGTCGAGGGCATGCCAGGTCGACAACGGCTTGAGCGCGGCTGCGAGGGTTTCGAGGTCCTGACGATCCTCGTCTGTGTCGTGGGCGCCGGAGAAGACGTCGTCGAACTTGGCCAGCAGTTCCTCGTGGGCGAAGGATGCCGCGTAGGTGGCGGCTATCAGGGGGAGGAGCCTGCGCTGGTGCTGCTGGTAGTCGAGGAGCACCTCTTCCTTGAGGTCCGAACCCGCGTTGAACTGCCGCCGCTCCACTGAGTACTGCACAGCGGTTTTCAGCGCGAGTTTGGTGACAGCCACCGCCGCTCCGTCCAGTGAGACGCGACCCTGCACCAGGGTGCCGAGCATGGTGAAGAAACGACGTCCGGGAGAAGCAATCGGCGAGGTGTACACGCCTTCACTGTCGACGTTGCCGTAACGGTTGAGCAGGTTGGTGCGGGGGATCCGCACCTTGGTGAAGTGGAGCCGACCGTTGTCGATGCCGTTGAGTCCACCCTTCAGCCCGTCGTCTTCGCCACCGATTCCCGGCATGAAGTTGCCATCAGCATCGCGAAGCTCAACGTAGAACGCGTGAACCCCATGGTTCACCCCGCCAGTAATGAGCTGCGCAAAGAGGACTGCGGCCCGGCCGTCGATCGCCGCGTTACCGATGTAGTCCTTCCAGGCCGCCCTGAATGGGGTGTGAATCTCGAACTCGTCGGTTTCGGGCTGGTAGACCGCGGTGGTGGCGATGCTGGCGACATCGGACCCGTGTCCGGTTTCGGTCATCGCGAAACAACCCGGGATGTCCATGTTCATGATGCCCGGAATCCACGCCCGGTGATGTTCGGCCGTGCCCAGGTGGAGCACCGCGCTGCCGAAGAGGCCCCACTGCACTCCCGCCTTGATCTGCAACGATGGGTCAGCGACAACCAGCTCCTCGAAGCCCGCAATATTGGCTCCGTGATTGTCTTCACCGCCGAGTTCAGCGGGAAACGCCCGGTGCACTGCCTTGTTCTCCACCAGGTAGTGCAGTTGATCAAAGCAGCGGCTCCGCTGGTCTGCGTGGGACTGCCCCTCGATTCGGTGGACTTCCGGGCGACCCGCGAGCTCGCGGGCAACCCGGCGGGTGGCTGCCCACCGGCCCAGCAGCAGCTCACCCAGCGCTTCGACGTCGACTACGGCGCGGTCGTCGTCGTGGATGGCCGCCGTTGCGGGAACGTTGAGCTCGGATCGCGTGGCTGTCTGTGTCATGGGGTGTCCTCCAGAACTGAAATGGTGCTAGCGGGTGTTGGAACGTGATTGGCGATGCCCTCGAAGAGCCAGGTGGTGAGTTGCTCGCTGAGCTGGGCCTCGGTGGGTTTTGTGGGGCCGTCTGGGGTGGCGAGCCATAGCTCGCCGGCCGCCCGGACCATGCCGATCGCCGCCTGCGGCCAGAGGGTGAGCGCCGGGCCACCGAGCTGCCTGGCCCGTGGATCGGAGGCGAGGAACGATTTCATCGGACTGGCGAGCATGCTGGTGACCGCCTCGAAGAAGTGGCTCAACAATTCGGACGTTTGGGGGTCAGCAGGATTGGTGAGAGCGTCCGCGGCGCCCAACCGGGTGACAAAGGCGTACACATTGGGTGAGGTCTGGGCCAACTGCAGGTATGCCGACACCATCGCGTGGAGCCCCTCGCGTGGTGAGGCCGCCTGCCGTGCCGCATCGAGCACCTTGTCCTGCATCTGGGCGATAACCACCTCGCCCATGGCCTGCTGCAGCCCGGCTTTGTCACCGAAATAGCGGTAGTACACGGATTTGGACGTGCCAGCGGCCGTGGCGATGTCTTCCATCGATGCGCTGTAGCCGAGCGAATGCACCGCGCGGCGGGCGGTTTTCACCAGTGCACGACGTCGTTTGTCCCGGTGCGCTTGCCACCGACTTGAGCGACCATCGCCGGCTGCCGCGGCGGGACGTGCTGCTGGTCTTGGCGCAAGGGCCTGCTTGTTCACGATACTCAGCGTATCAGGTACGCTGAGTATCGGTAACTCACCGTTTTGGCGAAGGAGAATCACAGCATGGTCGACCAATCAGCAGAGCAGGGCAGCACGCAGCCCTCCACATCCGTCCGCAACGCGGTGGTCATTGGCGGAAACCGGATCCCATTCGCACGGTCCGGCGGGCCTTACGCGTATTCCTCCAACAAGGACATGCTGACCGCGGCGATTGACGGCCTCGTGGCACGGTTCGGTTTGCAGGGGGAGCGGATCGGCGAAGTCGCGGCCGGAGCCGTACTGAAGCACTCACGCGACTTCAACCTCACCCGAGAAGCAGTACTGGGTTCAGCCCTGGCGGCCGACACTCCCGCCTACGATGTGCAGCAGGCCTGCGCGACCGGCCTTGAAACCGTCATCGGCCTGGCCAACAAAATCAAGCTCGGGCAGATCGAATCAGGTATTGCCGGCGGCGTGGACTCAGCCTCCGATGCGCCAATCGCCGTCAGCGAAGGACTACGCCGCGTCCTCCTTGACCTGTCCCGCGCAAAGACCACACCCCAGAAGCTTTCCGTCCTCAGCCGCCTCCGGCCCCGGGACCTCACGCCCAACGCCCCAACGACCGGCGAGCCGCGCACCGGCCTGTCAATGGGCGAGCATCAGGCCATCACCACCGCCAAATGGGAGATCACCCGCGAGGCACAGGATCAGCTGGCGCTGAACAGCCACCACAACCTCGCCGCAGCCTACGACCGGGGATTCTTCTCCGACCTGGTCACCCCGTACCGCGGCGTCACCCGGGACGCCAATCTCAGGGCCGATACCTCGCTGGAGAAACTGGCCAAGCTGAAGCCTGTCTTCGGTAAGGGCGCAGCCGGGGCCACCATGACGGCAGGCAACTCCACCCCCTTGACCGACGGCGCGGCCACGGTCCTGCTCGGTTCAGAAGATTACGCCCGCCGGCACAACCTGCCCATGCTCGCCAACGTGGTGGACGCAGAGGCTGCAGCAGTGGACTTCGTGCACGGCGCCGAAGGCCTCCTCATGGCACCGGTCTACGCGATGCCCCGGATGTTGCAGCGCAACGGGCTGACCTTCGACGATTTCGACTTCTTCGAAATCCACGAAGCTTTCGCCGGTACCGTGCTCAGTTCCCTCGCAGCATGGGAGAACGAAGACTTCTGCCGGAATACGCTGGGGCTCGACGGCGCCCTCGGCACCGTCGACCGGAGCAAACTCAACGTCAATGGCTCATCGCTGGCCGCGGGCCACCCCTTTGCCGCGACCGGCGGCCGGATCGTTGCGTCGCTCGCCAAGACACTGGCAGAGAAGGGTTCGGGTAGGGGACTGATCTCCGTGTGCGCTGCGGGCGGCATGGGCGTCGTCGCCATTCTGGAGGCACGCGAACAGTGACTGACAACTACCTGAACCTGGTCAACTCCGGTCCTGCCGGAAAGCTCGCCAAGAAGCTGGGGCTGCCTCGACCGGCGGTACTCCGCAGGCACAAACAGGGCGCACCTCTGGTCCCCGGACCGTTGTTGGTGCTCGGAGCTGGGGCTGCGGCCGACTCGCTCGCCTCCGAGTTGCTCGGATGGAACCAGGATGTCCGCCGCCACGCCGCGCCCGGTGAGAAGCTCGGCGCCGTCGTCGTCGTGCTGGAAAACGTCACGGCACCCGGTGACCTCGGCGCCCCCATCCTGGAACTCGGTCAGGCAGTGCGCCAGCTTGCGCGTGGCGGCCGCATCGTCACGGTCTCCCGTCCGGCGAAGGAAACCACCGACCCCGCCGAGGCTGCAGCCAGGCAGGGAATCGACGGAATTGTCAGGTCGGTCGGCCGGGAACTGCGTGCCGGTGCCACCGCAAACGGCATTCTGCTCCGCGACGGCGCCTCGGTGCAGGCCGCCGCCGGTGCCCTTAGGTTCCTGCTGTCCGGAAAAAGCGCCTTCGTCAGCGGGCAGTTCATCACCGTCCGCGACAGCGGGCAGGCCGGCGGCCAGGACGAGGACCGTCCGCTGGCCGGCCAGACGGCCGTCGTCACCGGTGCTGCCCGCGGTATCGGCGCCGAAATCGCGGCGGTGCTGAGCCGCGACGGAGCGCAGGTGGTCGTCGTGGACGTGCCGGCTGCCGGAGAGCAGCTCGCCGCAGTGGCCAACCGGATTGGCGGGACCGCCCTGCAGTTGGACATCACCACTGCTGACGCTGCCGCGAGGATACTTGAGCATGTGCAGCAACGGTATGGCTCCCTGGATCTGCTGGTGCACAACGCCGGAATCACCCGCGACAAGCTGCTCGCGAACATGGATACCGCCCGATGGGACTCGGTACTGGCAGTGAATCTTGAGTCGCAGCTGCGAATCAATGAGACGTTGCTCGGCTCCGAGGTGTTTGCTGCAACTGGCCGGATTGTCTGTCTCGCCTCGACCAGCGGCATCGCAGGCAACCGTGGCCAGTCCAACTACGCAGCCTCCAAGGCCGGGGTGATCGGCATGGTGCGCAGCACCGGCGTGGCCCTTGACGGCACCGATCGCACGATTAACGCCGTCGCGCCCGGATTCATCGAAACCGAGATGACAGCGAAAATGCCTTTCGCGACCCGTGAAGCGGCACGCCGCCTGAGCAGCCTGCAGCAGGGCGGACTGCCCATCGATGTGGCTGAGACGATTGCATTCCTCGCGTCGCCGGCCGCTGCTGGGGTCAATGGAGAGGTGCTCCGCGTGTGCGGACAGTCTCTGGTGGGCGCGTGAGCGAGCTAATCCTGGACTCGGTTCCGGGACTCCCGTCGCTGTACCGCAGCGCCCTGATCAGCAGTGTTCCACTGCCGTGGGCCCGCGGGCGGTCGGCCAAAGGTTCAGGCATCCCGGAACTGCCGACCGTCCGGCATAGCGTTGCAGGAGTCCAGGCTTCGGTCGCCGACCTGACCAGGTTCCAGCAGTTGATCGGGGCGCCAGCCCACGACCTGCTGCCGTCTGGTTTCATCCACACCATTGCGTTCCCGGTGGCGATGAGCGTCATGGCACGAGCGGATTTCCCGCTGCCGCTGCTCGGAATGATCCACCTCCGAAATTCGGTTGAACACCGGCGAGCGATTCACTTCAGCGAAAAACTCAGCATTTCCGCCTGGGCTGGAGACCTGCGCCCCCACCCTTCCGGCGCCCAGGTGGACCTGGTCACCGAAGTCACCGTGGCGGGCGAAGCCGTGTGGACCGGCCGCTCCACCTATCTCGCGAAAGGGTCGCGGCTGGCGGGCGCAGCTATCGCACCGAAAGAGGAACGGACCACCTTCGTTCCACCCCGGCTCACCACCCTGTGGGACCTCCCGGGGAGTACTGGGCGCAGCTATGCGGCGGTGTCGGGGGATTACAACCCGATCCACCTCAATGCCCTGGCGGCCAAGGCACTCGGGATGAAGCAGACCATCGCTCACGGCATGTATCTCGCGTCGCGCATGGTCCAGGAGAGCAAACCGGCCGGGGTGGAATCATTCGCCTGGAGCATCGACTTCCGGTCACCGGTGCTGCTGCCCGCCCGGGTGGCCCTGGCCATCACGCCGCGTCAGGAAGCTGGCACCTGGCGCGGAGCCGAGATCACCGCCTGGAATGCCCGTCGCGCCCGCGAGCATTTTACGGGCACCCTCACCCGGCTGGCCGGGACGGACTAGCCGAGCAGGTCCTGCCCATGCGGCACCAGCTGCCCTTCCCACTCACCGGTGGGGAGGGCAGCTGGCGTTGGGCGTCTGTTGTTCGGGCCTAAACTGTGATCATGAGCGAGAACGTACCCCTGCTTACCCGTGCCCGCGCCCTCGACGCCGCGGACCCCCTGTCCAGTTACCGGTCCAGGTTCGAGGGTCATGACGATCCCGACGTTGTTGCCTATCTGGACGGCAACTCGCTGGGCCGGCCACTGACTGACACGCTGGGACGGCTTGAGTCCTTTGTCCGCGAGCAGTGGGCAGGCAGGCTCATCCGGGGCTGGGATGAAGGCTGGCTGGACCTGCCGGAGCAGGTAGGTGACCTGATTGGGCGGGTGGCGATTGGTGCCGCGGCAGGCCAGTGCACGGTCGCCGATTCGACCAGTGTGTTGCTGTACAAACTTGCCCGTGCAGCGGTCGCCGCCCGGCCCGGACGCACCGAGATCGTCATTGACCGGGACAATTTTCCCACTGACCGTTTCATCATGGAGGGTATCGCCGCCGAGCGGGGACTCCAGCTGCGCTGGGTGGAACTCCAGTACGACGGCGGTGCTACCCCCG
>NZ_ALPM01000063.1:14372-43178 GCF_000294595.1 Arthrobacter sp. TB 23
CGGCAGCCGTCGGCCCACAAACAGCGTTGGTGGTACTCAGCCACGTCGCTTACCGCTCAGGGCACCTGGCCGACGTCCCCGCGATCACCGAGGTGGTGCACGACGCCGGCGCACTGGTCCTGTGGGATTTGAGCCACTCCGTCGGCTCGGTGCCCGCCGAGCTGGACCGATGGAACGTGGACTATGCAACGGGGTGCAGCTACAAGTACCTCAACGGCGGTCCCGGCGCTCCAGCCTGGGCTTATGTGGCCCAGCGGCATCTGGAGGATTTTCAGCAGCCGATCCAGGGGTGGCTCGGCAGCGCCGACCCCTTTGGCATGGGCTCGGACTTCGAACCCGCCCCGGGGATCAGGCGGATCATCTCGGGCACCCCGCCCATCATCGGAATGCTGGCAATGCAGGACATGCTCGGACTGATTGCCGAGGTGGGCATGGACGCAGTCCGCGCCAAATCCGTGTCGCTGACCTCGTTTGCGGTGGAAGCGGTGGACGCGCTGATGGGGGAGCACGGCGTCGTCGTCACCTCTCCGCGCGACCCGGGACAGCGCGGGAGCCACATCACCATCGACCACCCCGGCTTCAAGGACCTGATCCCCGAGCTGTGGGCGAAGGGGGTCATCCCGGACTACCGCAACCCCGCGGGTATCCGGCTGGGACTCTCGCCGCTGTCGACGTCGTTCGAGGAGACCTACCTCGGAATCCAGCGGATCGCCGAAAGCCTGCCTCCCGCCTAAACCCCGGCGAAGAAGCTGACTTCTCGGCATTCCGTCCCGGCTTCACCCAGAAGCGGCCGCCGCAGCAAGGTTTGCCGGGTGCAAGCGGCGGTTCTGAGCCTATCGGCCGCTTCGTTGTCGGCTAACCCTCACACTCGGCGCAGTACTTGTCGCCGTTCTTCTCGCGTGCGAGCTGTGTGCGGTGCTTCACCAGGAAGCAGGACATGCAGGTGAATTCGTCTTCCCGTTCGGGGATCACCGAAATAAGGAGTTCTTCCTCAAGGACGGCACCTGGAAGATCGAAGCCCTCAGCGGTGTCGCTTTCATCGGTGTCGATCGTGGACGACTGGGTGGTGGCGCTGCGTTGAGCCTGAATCGCCTCAAGCGATTCATTGACAGGCTGGTCTTCGGGCCTGACGCGTGGTTCGTCGTAGTCAGTTGCCATGCGGGCGGTGCTTCTCCTTCAGTTGTGTGATCAATCAGAGTACAGGGAGCGCCAGCGGAAAGTGGCGGCTTACGCTAACAGCGTGTGGGATACAGATTAAGTTCCCCGATTGTCAAGGGACAAGGTAGCAGGGACGACACTCAGTAGCGCAATCGCGCGGCTGATCGGGCCGGACGCACCCGGTTGGGCCCACCTCACCCGGTCGGTCCGCCTCACCCCTACCTTCCCGCAGCAACTGCCGTCCGGCACAGAACCGCCGGAAGAAACCGGCAAGGCTGTGCCGGACGGCAGTTTCCGGGCCGGGATGCACCACCGGGTTCGTTACTCTAAAGAGATGGCCACAGTTATCCTCGTGCGGCACGGCCGCACCACAGCGAATGCCGCCGGACTCCTCGCCGGGCGGACCGTCGGCGTGAACCTGGACCAGGTCGGACGTGACCAGGCAGCCCTGACGGGTGACCGTCTGGCTGCCGTCCCAGTCGTCGGCGTGGTATCGAGCCCACTCGAGCGGTGTCAGCAGACCGCCCAGTTCATCCTCGATCGTCAACTAGGCAACCCGCTCACTCCCGTCGACCCCGATCTGACCGAATGTGATTACGGCCAATGGCAGGGACGCACCCTCAGCGACCTTGCGACCGAAGACCTGTGGACCGTTGTGCAAGCCCAGCCTTCCGCGGTGACCTTTCCCGGCGGCGAATCCATGGCAGCAATGCAGGCCCGGTCCGTAGCCGCGATTCGCCGCCACGATGCGGCCTTCGAGGCCGAGCACGGGGCAGGTGCGGTGTGGGTGGCGGTGAGCCACGGTGACATCATCAAGTCGATCCTCGCTGACGCACTCGGGATGCACCTGGACCTGTTCCAGCGCATCAATGTGGGGCCGGCCTCCGTATCGATTGTGCGGTACGGCACAAGCCGGCCGAGCGTCTATGCCACCAACACCGATGCCGGGGATCTGTCCTGGTTATCGACAACGGTCCACGCGGCTGATGCACCGGTCGGCGGCGGCGCGGGACCGCAGCCCCCACGAACCTCAATCACCTAAAATAGCTGTATGCCTACTAAAGTTCATGAGTTCACCTGGCCTGATCGAGTTGTTGTCGGAACGATCGGCGCTCCGGGGTCGCGCACGTTCTATCTCCAGGTACGTGCCGGGGCGCAGATCGTCAGCATCGCCCTGGAAAAGCAGCAGTCGGCCCAGCTTGCCGAGAAGATCGACGAGATTCTCGACCAGCTCATCACCCTGGACGGCAACCCGTTCAGCATTCCTGCGAGCACTCCCATTGAACTGGTCGACAATGACCAGCTCGAACCCGTGGAAGAGCAGTTCCGCACCGGGGCCCTGAGTCTCGGTTGGGACCCATCGACAGTTCAGCTGGTCATAGAGGCCTACCCGATCACCGAGATTGATACTGAGGACGACGGCGACGCCGTTGATGAGTCGATCGGCGCAGAAGGGGTCGAGGTGTCCGAAATGCTACTGGTCCGGATGCCGGTCGGTACCGCCCGCGCATTCGCGAAACGCACCCGCGAGATTGTCGACGCTGGCCGCCCCACCTGCCCGCTGTGCGGGGAACCGGTCGACATCGATGGGCACACCTGCACCCTTCCTGAGGCCTGATGCCGACGCCTGACCTTGCGACGGCCGAGCTGACGCTTACCGGTCGCATCACGACAGCGTCGAACGCCACGTTCCTGGGCAGTATCGGCACCGAGGCGGTCGTCTATAAACCCATCGCGGGGGAGCATCCGCTCTGGGATTTTCCCGGCGGAACCCTCGCACACCGGGAGGTCGCCGCGTACCTGGTCTCGCAGTCGTTCGGCTGGAACGTCGTGCCCTTCACCTGGCTGCGTGAGGGTCCGCTGGGCAAAGGAATGGTGCAACTCTGGCAGGAGCAGGACCCGGAGCAGAACCCCGTGGACCTCGTCCCCTCCCACCGGGTGCCCGAGACTGGCTGGAAGCAGGTGTTGAAGGGTCAGGACGAAAACGGTCGGATGGTCGCCCTCCTTCACGAGGACACGCCGGCATTGCGGCGGATGGCAGTGTTCGACGTCGTCGTCAACAACGCCGACCGCAAAGGTGACCACATCCTCGCGATGGGCGACGGACACCGGCACGGGGTCGACCATGGGCTCACCTTCCACAGCGACCACAAGCTGCGCACGGTGCTGTGGGGATGGCTGGGCGACCCCCTGACCGCGGATGAGCTCGACGGTATTGACCGTGTCAGTGTGGGGCTGACCGGTGACCTTGGGGGCGCTCTGGCGGACCTGCTCAGCGCGGAGGAAATCGCTTCGCTGGCCGCACGCTGCGACAAGCTGCGCGCGGACGGGCGTTTTCCGGCGCCGAGCGGTGAGATGTCGGCGGTACCCTGGCCGCTGTTTTAGGGATGTGCCGCGATGGATCTTGAGGTGTCAGCGAAGCTCGTCATTCCCGAGCGTGAACTCGGCTGGCGCTTTTCCAGGTCATCCGGGCCGGGCGGGCAGCACGTGAATACCTCCGACAGCCGGGTCGAATTGTTCTGGAATATTGCGGACTCGACGGTCCTCTCCGACGAGCAGCGCGCGATGCTCCTCAACCGGCTCAGCCGCCACGTCGTTGCCGGAACGGTCACCGTCGTCGCCTCCGAGCAGCGTTCCCAGCTGCGCAACCGCGACACGGCAATGCGCAAACTCGCCGAGCTGGTCACCGTGGGACTGGCTCCCGACGCGAAACCTCGGCGTCCGACCAGGCCCACGCGCGGCTCCGCCCGGCGGCATCTCGTCGCGAAGCAACAGCGGTCGGCCACGAAACGCAACCGGCAGCGCCCTACCGCCGAATAGCGTGATGTGGCACCCTGGATGGCTGTTGCCACTGGATAGCCGTTGCCCCGGCAGAATCGTCCGTCCGAGGTCCCGGTCAGCCGTCGCTGCGCAGGTGCTCGTTGAAGAAGGCGACCACACGCCGCCGTGCGTCCTGTGCGGCGGCTGCATGGTACTTCGTACCGGAGACCGCTCCGAGGAACGACAGGAGCAGCGTGCTATCGGCTGGATTCATCTGGTTCATGAACCCGTGGCCCGCGTCGGGGTAGATCTTGATGTCGTGCTCCACCCCAACGGACTCGAGGATACCTTCCAGCCGCAGACCGGCCTTGCGTCCCATGGGGGACCTGTCCCGGCCACCGTAGCTGCCGACGATCGGACAGGCACCAACCAGCCATTGCGCGGCATCGGCGGGGCAACCGCCGTAATTGGTGCTGACCGCGGAGTAATGGCTCTCCGGGGCAAGCGCGAGGGCATATCCGCCCCCCATGCAAAAGCCAATAACTCCCGTCACTCCGGTGCAACCCTCCTGCCCGACCAGCCAGGCGCGTGCAGCCTCAATATCATCGAAGGTCCTGCCACGGCGGGCGCCGATGTCACGCATGATGATCCGAAGGCATGCCAGCCGATTTCCCCAGTAGTACAGGTCCGGTGCGACGGTCAGAAATCCTTCGGCGGCAAGCCAATCGGCCTGATCACGCAGGTCCTGGCTCATCCCCGAAAAATCATGGGTAATGACAACCCCTGGCCACGGCGGGTCCACTGCGGGCACTGAAACGGAGGCTGGCATGATTCCCTGAGCTGTCTGGATCCGCACATCGGTCATGTCGGCCCCCTCGCTAGCGAATGATGCCGAAACTATCCCAGAGGGGGACTCCTGGCACAAGGGCATGCTCTTTGCCAGGCGACCCATAAGAGGTCGCGCAGCCGGATCGAAGGTGGCGTGGTCGAAGAAAGGCTCCACGTGGTCGAGGGCATAAAAAAACCCCGGCGGACCGGGGTTTTTTCACTGTGCGCGGAGGGGGACTTGAACCCCCACCCTCGTTAGAGGACTAGCACCTCAAGCTAGCGCGTCTGCCATTCCGCCACCCGCGCAGGTGATGTTTTCCGTAGCTCTAAACCTCGGAAGCAGCGAAAAAAACTCTAACACGATCAAGGCCCAAGAGTTTAATCCGCTGCTCGCGGGACCCTCCAGACAAAGTGGTTAGGCTGGTGACACAGCTCATTCGCCATTAGGAGGCCCGCACGATGAATATCAAGCCCGAAGACGAAGTTGTCCGCATCTGCCAGGAACTCATCCGCATCGACACCTCCAACTATGGTGACAACGTGGGCCCCGGCGAACGAGCGGCTGCTGAGTACACGGCGGGCCTGATCGAGGAAGTGGGCCTTGGCACCCAGATTTTCGAGTCCGAACCGGGCCGGGCCTCCGTAATTGCCCGGATGCCCGGTTCTGATCCCTCCCTGCCCGCGCTGGTGGTGCATGGCCACCTCGACGTCGTCCCCGCCCAGAAAGAGGACTGGACAGTCGATCCGTTCAGCGGCGAGGAAAAGGATGGCCTGATCTGGGGCCGCGGTGCAGTGGACATGAAAGACATGGACGCCATGATTCTCTCGGTCCTCCGCAACATGCAGCGCGAAAAAATCCAGCCCAAGCGCGACCTCATCTTCGGTTTCTTCGCCGATGAGGAAGCCGGCGGCAAATACGGGGCATCCTGGCTGGTCGACACCCAGCCAGGCCTCTTCGAGGGAGCCACCGAAGCCATCTCCGAGGTTGGCGGCTTCTCAGCGAACATCGGCGGTCAGCGCACCTACCTGCTGCAGACTGCGGAAAAGGGCATTTCCTGGCTCCGTCTGGTAGCCCACGGCCGTGCCGGTCACGGCTCACAGATCAACACCGACAACGCCGTCACCCGGCTGGCACGCGCCGTCACAAGGGTGGGGGAGTACCGGTGGCCAATTGAGCTCACCCCCACCACCCGCCAGTTCCTCGACGGTGTGACCGAACTCACCGGCGTCGAATTCGATCCTGACAACCCCGAGACGCTCCTCGCCGAACTCGGCACCGTGGCCCGCTTCGTCGGCGCCACCCTGCAAAACACCTCCAACCCCACGGTGCTCAAGAGCGGCTACAAGCACAACGTCATCCCGGGCACAGCCGAAGCCCTGATCGACGTCCGCACCCTGCCCGGCCAGGAGGAACAGGTCCTCGCCACCATCAAGGAGCTCGCGGGCGACGGCGTCGACGTCACCTACGACCACAAGGACGTTTCGCTTGAGGTGCCATTCGCCGGCAACCTGGTGGACTCCATGATCGACGCCCTGCATAGCCAGGACCCCGGCGCGAAGGTCCTGCCGTACACGCTGTCCGGCGGCACAGACAACAAGTCGCTGAGCCGCCTCGGCATCACCGGCTACGGGTTCGCCCCGCTGCAGCTGCCCGACGAACTCGACTTCACCGGCATGTTCCACGGCGTCGACGAGCGGGTACCCACCGAGTCGCTCAAGTTTGGTTCCAAGGTGCTCCACCGCCTGCTCACCACCTACTAGGCAGCGTCCATGGACACCCCCGAGGAAATCCTCCCGGACCGACTCCTGGACACGTTCCGGGAGCGGGCCGCCGGCTACGACGCACGGAACGAGTTCTTCCACGCGGATCTGGCCGATCTCCAAGCCATCGGCTATCTCGCGTTGATGGCACCCGTGAACGACGGCGGCCGGGGGTTGGGCGTCGCAGCGGTTGCCGCGTGCCAACGGCGGCTGGCGTCCGCGGCACCCGCCACCGCCCTGGCCATCAACATGCACCTGGTCTGGACCGGGGTGGCCCTGATGCTGCAACGCCTGGGGGACCACTCCCTGGGTTTCGTCCTGCAGGAGGCCGCCCAAGGGGAGCTGTACGCCTTCGGACTCTCCGAGCCGGGCAACGACGCCGTCCTGTTCGACTCTCTCACCACCGCCACACCACAGGCCGACGGCGGGTACTCGTTCACCGGAACCAAAATCTTCACCAGCCTCGCACCCGCGTGGACGCGGCTCGGGATTTTTGGCAAGGCCACCACACCCGACGGCGCCGGGGAGCTGGTGCACGGAATCGTGACCCGGGGGACCGCAGGGGTCCACACGGTCGAGGACTGGGACACCATGGGCATGCGGGCCAGCCAGTCACACACCACCCGGCTGGACGACGTCGTCGTACCCGCCGAACGGATCTTCAGGCACCTCCCGGTCGGCCCCAACGCAGACCCCCTCATCTTCGCCATCTTCGGGGTCTTCGAGACGCTGCTGTCAGCGGTGTACACGGGGATTGGCGACCGGTCGCTGACCCTTGCCATCGACTCGGCCCGGCAGCGCACCACCGGTCGGGACGGCGTGGCCCTGTCTCAGGCGCCCGAGGTGCGCTGGCAGATCGCCGATGCCGCAATGGCCATCGACTCACTCGATGCCCAGCTACGGTCTGTGGCGCGGGACCTGGACGAGGGTGCAGATCATGGGAGCCAGTGGTTCGCCAAGCTGGTGGGCCTCAAGCTGCGGGCCACCGCCGTGGCCCGGCAGGTCAACGACGCGGCAATGCACCTTGCCGGCGGGCGCGGCTACCAGGCTGGTAGCGAAATCGGCAGGCTCCACCGTGACGTGCTGGCGGGCCAGTACCATCCGTCGTCCACCGAGTCGGCTCACCGCACGGTAGCGACCGCCTGGTTGGGTCCGCAGGAGGACAGTTAGGGCCTCCGGCTCCTAGGCCGTGCGTTCCACCCGGAGGACCTTGCGCCGCATCCAGTACCGGCGTCCGCCACCGATGTAGATGCAACTGCGTTCCAGTTCCCATTTGCCGTACTCGGCGTGTTCGGTCAGCGCCTGACGGGCGGCGTTCACCGGTTCGCCCGCGTTGACGGTCAACACCAGATACTCGTACCGGCGTTCGACGTCGCGCCGGGGCGCCGTCGTTGCGTTCAGAAATTGTTCTCGCATTTCCCTCCAATTTTGATCACTTTACCGATAACGTCTACCCATGAGTATTGATCCGCGTGTCGCGCTCCAAACCTTGGTTTCGGCGCTTGAGGAGCATCTTAACGCTGCCGCATCCCGGCGCGGGGACGAGGATCCGGCCGTTGAGGCCGCCTACCTGGCCATCGCCGACGCCTTCGACACCTATGAGGAAGTCCTCTACGACGCCCACGGGGAAGTGACGCCGCTGGTCATCTATGAAGACGGCGACGACGACGAATCCGACGAGTCCTAGGACTGGGCCGACACTTCGTCGAGCACTGCGGAGATTTGCGCGGGGAGCGGGTCCTGCCCCGCTGACAGGACATCCTTGAGCTGGTGGCTGGTCCGCGCACCGGTCATCGCGGCAGCCACCGTCGGCCGGTGCAGTACCCACCGCAGCGCCACTTCCAGTGGCGCCAGGTCCAGGCCTTTGGCGGCGGTGACCAGTGCCTCGGTGATCCGCTGCGGCCGTCCCGTGAGATACGGCTCCACGTAGGGCGCCCAGAGGTCCGATGCCGCCCGCGAATCCGCCGGGGTCTGACCCCGGTACTTTCCGGTCAGGACCCCACGACCCAGTGGCGCCCACGCCACCAGGCCCACCCCGAGGGCCTCCGCGGCAGGTGTCGCCTCCCGTTCCACGGTGCGGTTCAGCAGCGAGTATTCAGCCTCGTGCGCCGTCAACGGGAAACCAGCTGTGGCCGAGGCGAGGGCAAGTTCCCAACCCGCTTGGTTGGAGACGCCCACGTAGCGGGCCCGCCCCGTCCGGTAGGCCAGTTCCAGTGCCCCGAGGGTCTCATCCAACGGAACGGCATCAAGGCGGGCCGGGGCCAGCCACAGGTCGACGTGGTCGGTTCCCAGCCGGGCCAGGGAAGCATCAAGGGAATCGAGGAGTCCCTTCCGGGACCCGTCAGCGTGCCGCACCCCGCCGTGCTGGCGTGCCGACCCACCCTGGACGGCAAGAACCAGCTCGGACCGGGCGACGGTATCGCCGATCAGGTCCCCGAGGATCGCCTCCGCCCGGCCATCCGAGTAGCGGGCGGCGGTCCCCACCAGGGTGCCGCCGGCCTCGGTGAACAGACGAAGCTGTTCCCGTGCCGTCTCCTCATCCGCGTCCTGCCCCCAGGTCATTGTGCCCAATCCCACACGGGATACCGTCAGACCGCTGCTACCCACGTTTTGCCACTGCATACGGTAAGCCTAAAGCCTCGGGGAGGGCTGTCGCCTACCGGAGGTTGACGGCTGAGTACTCTAAGGTCTTACTTGTGAATTGGATCGAAGCTGCCATCCTGGGCCTGGTGCAGGGCCTGACGGAATTCCTGCCCATCTCCTCAAGCGCCCACCTCCGGATTGTCGGCGAGTTTCTACCGAACGCCCAGGACCCAGGCGCCGCGTTCACGGCGATCACCCAACTTGGCACTGAAACCGCCGTGGTGGTGTTTTTCTGGCGCGACATTGTCAGGATCATTCGGGCCTGGAGTGGGTCGCTCGTCGGGAAAGTACCCACCAGCGACCCGGATGTGAGGATGGGTTGGCTCGTGATCCTCGGCAGCCTCCCGATCGGTGTGCTGGGGCTGCTCTTCCAGGACCAGATCGAGAGCACCCTGCGCAGCATGTGGCTGACCGCCACCATGTTGATCGTGTTTGGGCTCATCCTGGCGGTGGCGGACGCCGTCGGAAAGCAGAACCGGTCCCTGGACCAGTTGACGTACCGGCACGGCATCTTCTACGGCTTCGCCCAGGCGCTGGCCCTCATCCCGGGCGTCTCTCGGTCGGGCGGCACCATCACCGCCGGCCTTTTCATGGGGTACAACCGCGAAGCCGCAGCACGCTATTCGTTCCTGCTGGCCATTCCTGCCGTGTTTGCCAGTGGCTTTTTCCAGTTGTTCAAGAGCATCGGCGAGCCGGGCCCCTACGGGCTGGGGGAGACGGCACTGGCCACCGGTATCGCCTTCGTGGTCGGGTTCATCATCATTGGCTGGTTCCTGAAGTTCGTCTCCACCCGCAGCTACGGCCTCTTCGTCTGGTACCGCATCCTGCTGGGCCTGGCCCTGTTCCTGCTCCTCGGATTCGGCATCATCAACCCCTGATTCCCCTGTCAGCAGAACGTCTGGGGCGGATCGCTGGTCGGGTCACCGCTGCAAGGAACGTATTGTAGAAGTGTGATTGCGTGGAACTCTCGACCTATTCCTGTCCTGCCCGGCGAAAGCGCCGACATCGGCCTGTATGACACCAAGCAGCAGCAGTACGTTACGCTGCCGACGGACTCCCGGCATGGCCTTTACGTCTGCGGGATTACACCCTACGACGCCACCCATATGGGCCACGCCGCGACCTATGTGGCATTCGACCTTCTGAACCGCCTCTGGCGTGACTCAGGCGCCGTCGTGAACTATGTCCAGAACGTCACCGACATCGACGACCCGCTGCTGGAGCGGGCGGCCGCCACGGGGGTGGACTGGACTGATCTCGCCACGCAGCAGACGGATCTGTTCCGCGAGGACATGTACGAGCTCAACGTGATCCCCCCGGACCACTACATTGGGGCGGTCGAATCGATCGAGTGGATTGTCCCGGTGATCGAATCACTGCTGGAACGCGGCATCGCGTACCCCGTCGCCGGCGACGGGGCGGAGCCCGACGGCGACATTTACTTCTCGGTGGATGCAGCGTCCGCATCGCTGACAGGGCCGGAGGCCTGGTTCCTGGGCGCCGTTTCCCACCTCGGCCAGGAGGAGATGACCGGGCTCTTCGCCGAACGCGGCGGGGACCCTGCCCGCCCCGGGAAGAAGCATCCGATGGACCCCCTGCTGTGGCGGGTGGCTCGGGCCGGTGAGCCTGACTGGGACGGCAACACCCTCGGCAGGGGCCGTCCCGGCTGGCACATCGAATGTGCAGTGATTGCGCAGCGGTTCCTCGAACTGCCGTTCACCGTGCAGGCAGGCGGCTCTGACCTGGTATTCCCCCACCATGAGATGAGCGCAGCCCACGCGGAGGCAGCAACCGGCACGCCTCTGGCCAGGCATTACTCGCACGCCGGGATGGTTGGCCTGGACGGCGAAAAAATGAGCAAGTCCCGCGGCAACCTGGTGCTGGTGTCGTCCCTGCGCAGGGACGGCGTGGATCCGGCCGCGATCAGGCTGGCCATTCTCAACCACCATTACAGGTCGGACTGGTCATGGACCGACAAGGTGATTCCCCGTGCCCAGGACCAGCTGTCCAGCTGGCGGCTTGCACTGGGGTCGGCGACTGAGGAATCGGCTGCCGCACTGACCGCTGAACTCCGTGCAGCGCTGGCCAACGACCTCGACGCCCCCGCGGGGGTGGCAGCTGTGGACCGTTGGGCCGCCGAAGCACCCATCTCCGGCGGGACAGCTGACGGTGCCTCCGGCGTGGTCGACGCACTGGATGCGCTGCTCGGCATCAGGCTGACCCGCTAGAGGGGTCCACCGCCCGGACCCTAGCTCAGTCCTTGCGACGCTTTTTCAGGTACCGCTCGAACTCCCGGGCAATCGATTCCCCGCTCGCCTCGGGCAGGTCGGCGGTGTCCTTGGCTTCTTCCAGTTGCCGCACATAGGCGGCCACTTCGGGGTCTTCGATAGCCAGCTCGTCAACACCGCGCTCCCACGCCTCAGACTCTTCGACCAGCACGTGCATGTCCAGGGACAGGTGCAGCATCTCTTCGAGCCGGTTGAGCAGGGCAAGCTGCGCCTTGGGGGACGGGGACTGCCCCACATAGTGCGGTACGGCCGCCCACAGTGACAGCGTCGGTATGTCGGCCAGCAAGCCCACCTCACTGAGCACTCCGACTATCCCGATTGGACCCTCATAGGTGGACGGTTCAATGTCGAGGTTCTCCCGCACCAGATCATCATCCGAGGTGACCGTGACCGGGATGGGCCGGGTGTGCGGCACATCCGCGAGCAGAGCCCCCACCAGGATGATGCAGTCAACATTGAGTTCTTTGGCCGAGGCAATCAGTTCGGCTGTGTACGCACGCCACTTATAGGACGGTTCCACACCGTGCACCAGGATGAGGTCCACGTTCGTCCCGGGGACCGGGGCCTTGCTGATCCGCGTGGTGGGCCACTTGATTTTGCGCCGGCCCTGGGCGTTCCGGCTAACCACCGGGCGGGTGAACTGGAAATCGTAGAACTCGTCAGCGTCGATGCTGGCAACCTTCTCGCTGCCCCAGTACCTGCCCATGAATTTCAGCGCGTCGCTGGCCGCTTCGCCGGCGTCATTCCACCCCTCGAAGGCGGCAAGCATGATCGTCACCCGCCGGTCGGGGGAACCACTGTCCTGGAAAAGGCCACGGATTCCGGGCTGGACGCTCTCATCAAAGGTACTCACCACTTCACCCTAAACCTCCCCGCGCGGTGTTGGCAGCTATTGACTGCACCTTCGCGCAGAGCCAAAGCGGCCGCCGGGCATTAGCCTCCCCGTAGACTGGGGGTATGGCTAATTCCGATCCCAGTACAGTTGCGTCCATTTCCGGGCACGCCACCCACGACGACGACGACGGCCTCCAGGCAGTCCTCTGGGACATGGACGGGACCATCGTCGATACCGAGCCGTACTGGATCCAGGCCGAAAAGGATCTGGTCGCGAAGCATGGCGGCACCTGGTCCACCGCCGACGCCGAAGCTCTGGTGGGGCAGGCGCTGTCCTTCTCGGCGGGGGTCCTGCAACAGGCCGGCGTTGAGCTGGAAATCCGCGAGATCATCGACCACCTGACCACCGAGGTCCAGACCCGGGTCGCCGAAGCTGCGCCCTGGCGACCAGGAGCCGTCGAGCTGCTGGCCGAGCTGAAGGCACAGCACATTCCGTGCGCCATGGTCACCATGTCCGAGGGGCCCCTCGCCGCTGAGGTGGCAAGTCAGCTGCCGGCTGGGACGTTCGAGTTCCTGGTCACCGGGGACATGGTGCGGCGGGGAAAACCCGATCCGGAGGCCTACCTGCTGGGGTTTGACTCCCTCGACGGATCGAGGGGCACGCTATCCAAGCACCGGGTGGTCGCGATCGAGGACTCCCTTCCGGGCGCGACGTCGGCTGGAGCCGCCGGGCTAGTGACGCTGACCGTACCCCACATGATGCCGCTCCCGACCGATCGGGGCTGGTATCAATGGCCCACCCTGAGGCAGAAATCCGTGGCTGACCTCAACCGGCTGGTCCTCGACCACGCGGCGTCGCTCACCGAGCCAGCCGTCCCGGCAGAGTCGGCCTCGCGGTGACCTCACCCGAGGCTCCTGGGCTGCAGCGGCGGGAGGGAATTTCCCTGGGGCGGCTTTGGGGGATTCCCATCGTTCTGGCCTGGTCCTGGTTCGTCATCGCCCTGTTTGTGGTGGTGGTCTTCGGCCCGCAGGTGGCCCGCGCCTTTCCCGGGATCGGGGCCGGAGCCTACGGCGTGGCCCTCGGGTACGCGCTGCTGCTCGCCGCGTCAGTGCTGGTCCACGAGCTCGCCCACGCGCTGTCAGCCCGGGTCTTCGGCTGGCCGACCACGCGCATTGTGCTCAACCTCTGGGGCGGGCACACCCAGTTCGAAAACTTCAACGCCAGCCCGGGCCGCTCGCTGATCGTGGCGCTGGCCGGCCCGGCGGCGAACTTTCTCCTCGCCCTCGCTGGCTGGTTGGCGGTCCCACTCTTTGAACCCCAGTCGGTAGGCCGCCTGCTCGCTGACATTTTCGTGTGGGCAAACCTGTTGGTGGCCGTGTTCAACGTGCTGCCGGGCCTGCCCCTCGACGGCGGACGAATTGTTGAATCTGCTGTCTGGAAGGCTACCGGCAACCAGGACAAGGGCACCGTGGCGGCGGGCTGGGCTGGCCGCGTCATCGTGATCCTGCTCGTGGTTGCCGTCCTCGGACTTCCCTTGCTGGCCGGAGGGACGCCCGACCTGATGGTGGTCATCATCGCAGCGGTGATGGGCGCGTTCCTTTGGATGGGTGCGACGGCGGCCATCAACAACGCCCAGATGCGGCTCCGCCTCCCGGCGATCAGTGCTGGCCGGTTGAAGCAGCCAGCCTTCAGCATCCCGGTCGGAACCACCGTGCAAACGGTCAGGAAACTCGTCCGGGACAACCCGGGGGCGGCCATTGTCCTGACCGGTGCGGGCGGACAACCCGAAGCAGTAGTCGATACCGGCGCCCTGCTCAGCGTCCCGGACGATGCGGCCGAGACCACACCGATCAATGCGGTGGCCCGGGCACTCTCTCCCGGGGCCTACGTGCCGGAAGCAGCCGTTGGCCAGGAACTGGTGCAGTTCCTGGCCAAGCTGCCCGGCAGCGAATACGCGGTCATCGACCGGATGGGACGGGTCACCGGCCTGCTCCACCAGTCGACGGTGGTGTCGGCGATCACCGGCAAACCCTTCCCTGGCCAAAATTCCTGACCTGCCGCCACCGACGTGTGCGTGCTCTACCCCCAATAGCTAAGGACGATCGTTGATGAACACCCCCGGAAGCACCCCCGCGGAACACCCTCCCCATGGTGCAGCCGTCCGCCGAGGCCCTTTCCGTGCAGGTGAGCGTGTGCAGCTGACCGATGAGAAGGGCCGCATGAACACCATCACGCTGACCCCCGGCGGCGCGTTTCACACCCACAAGGGGTTCCTGCTCCACGATGGGTTGATCGGTTCCCTGGAAGGGACTGTTCTCACCAACACCAGCGGCCAGCTGTATCAGGCGCTGCGCCCGCTCCTGTCGGACTTCGTGCTCTCCATGCCCCGCGGCGCAGCAGTGGTCTATCCCAAGGATGCCGGCCAGATCATCACCATGGCCGATATCTATCCGGGTGCGCGAGTGGTGGAAGCCGGGGTTGGCTCCGGTGCCCTCTCCATCTCGCTGCTCCGCGCCGTCGGTGATGCCGGTTACCTGCATTCTTTTGAACGGCGGGCCGAATTCGCTGACATTGCGCAGGGAAACGTCGAGACCATTTTCGGTGGGCCCCATCCGGCCTGGAAAATCACCCTGGGCGATTTTCAGGAGCAGGTGGTCGAGCAGGAGGAACCCGGCAGCGTTGACCGGGTGGTTCTCGACATGCTCGCACCCTGGGAATGCCTCGACGCGGTAGCCACCGTCCTGGCGCCGGGCGGGGTGTGGATCAACTATGTTGCAACGGTGACGCAGCTGTCCCGCACCGCCGAAGCCATCCGGGCTGATGGGCGTTTCACCGAACCGGACGCCTGGGAATCGATGGTCCGTGGCTGGCATCTGGAAGGGCTCGCCGTCCGACCCGACCACCGCATGGTCGCGCACACCGGCTTCCTCCTGATCACCCGCCGGTTGGCGCACGGGGTCACCGGTCTGACGACCAAGCGGCGCCCCTCGAAAACGGATTTCAGCGCAGAGGATCTGAACGCCTGGACACCCCAGGCTGTGGGTGAGCGTGAGGTTTCGGACAAGCGTCTGCGCCGGGTGGCCCGCGATGCGAGCTCCACGATCCAGCGCGGCGCGCTACCCGCTGACGAGGCGCAGGCCCGTCGTGACCAGATCGCGGACGCTGCCCGTGAGGCGGACGGGCCGACAGAAAGCTAGGGCCGAATGCTACCCGGGGCGGCGACTATCAGGAATAACCCGGCTCACTGCGCTATGGTCGAATGAGAGCATTAATCGAGCACTGAAGGTGGGCGATACGCATGGCTGACTTCGAGAACGTAGACCCTCCGGAACTGTCCGCTGCCGCCCCGCCCGAGGCCGGGNGGGGCGGGGGCGAGCCAGCTCGCTGCGACTCAACGGCAACTGAACGTCCTGCGGGACCGGCTGCGCAACATTGACCGGCAGTTATCGTCTGCGGCCCAGAACAACACCAAGCTGGTTGCCGCCCTGGAGGCGGCGCGTGCCGAAATTGTCAGGCTCAAGGGGGCCCTCGAGAACGAAGGCGCCACCCCGTTCAGTTTCGGCACCATCATCGAACTCAATGCGCTACGGCCCGGCGACGCGGCGTCCGCCGCGTCCCAGGACAGTGCTGACATTCTGCAGTCCGGCAGGAAGCTGCGGGTCGCGATCAGTCCGTTGGTCAATCTGGCGCAACTGATGCCCGGCCAGGAAGTACTGCTCAACGAATCCCTGACCATCATCGCGGGGCTGGGGTTCGAACGCTCCGGCGAGCTGGTGACCGTCAAGGAACTCCTGGGCTCCGACCGCGCCCTGGTTATCGGGCGGGCGGATGAGGAGCGGGTGGTCAGGCTCAACGGTCCGCTCCAGTCCGAGCGGATCCGTGTTGGTGATGCGCTCTCGGTCGACAACCGGTCCGGCTACGCACTCGAAAAGGTCCCGCGCAGTGAGGTTGAGAACCTGGTGCTCGAAGAGGTCCCGGACATCGCGTACGAGGACATCGGAGGGCTCGGGCCGCAGATCGAGCAGATTCGCGACGCCGTCGAGCTTCCATTCCTGCACCCTGACCTCTACCGGGAACACGGTTTGAAGGCGCCCAAAGGCATCCTGCTCTACGGTCCGCCCGGTTGCGGCAAGACCCTGATCGCCAAGGCCGTCGCGAACTCGCTCGCGGCGCGTGCCATTGAACGCACCGGGTCCACCGAGACGCGCAGCTACTTCCTCAACATCAAGGGACCCGAGCTGCTGGATAAGTATGTGGGGGAGACCGAGCGCCACATCCGGCTGATCTTCGCCCGGGCCCGCGAGAAGGCTTCGGACGGCAGCCCGGTGGTGGTGTTCTTCGATGAGATGGATTCCCTGTTCCGGACGCGGGGTACCGGCGTCTCCTCGGACGTTGAAACGACTATCGTTCCTCAGCTCCTCAGTGAGATCGACGGCGTCGAAAAGCTTGAGAACGTCATCGTGATTGGTGCCTCCAACCGGGAAGACATGATCGACCCGGCCATCCTCAGGCCCGGCCGGCTGGACGTGAAGATCAAGATCCACCGCCCCGACGCCGAGGGTGCAGCCGAGATTTTCGGCAAGTACATCACCGAGAACCTGCCACTGCACGACGACGACCTCAACGAGTACAGCGGCAGCCGCGCAGCAACCGTGCAGGCAATCATCCGGCGCACGGTCGAAAAAATGTACTCCACCGAAAAGTCCAACGAATACCTCGAGGTCACCTACGCAAACGGTGACACCGAAATGCTCTACTTCAAGGACTTCAACTCCGGCGCTGTCATCCAGAACGTGGTGGACCGGGCCAAGAAGTACGCCATCAAGGATCTGCTCTTGGACGGCCAGAAGGGCCTGCGCATTGAGCATTTCCTCCGGGCCGTCGTCGACGAGTTCCGTGAACATGAGGATCTCCCCAACACCACGAACCCCGATGACTGGGCCCGAATTTCCGGCAAGAAGGGGGAGCGGATCACCTATATCCGCACCATCGTGCAGGGCAAGGCTGGGCAAGAGCCAGGGAAGACCATCGAAACCACGCCCAATACCGGACAGTATCTGTGACACCAGCCGGACACCACGCCGATCCGTCAGTCCTCGACCCCGAACGGTTTTCCGCCCACCGCGTGATGGGCACCGAAACCGAGTACGGAATCATCGCGCCGTCGATTCCGGACGCCAACGCCACAGTCCTGTCGTCCCAGGTGGTGAACGCCTACGCGGCGACCCTGCGGGAGGGCCTCGGCAACCTCGCCGGCACCCGCTGGGACTACACGGATGAGGCACCCCTGGCTGACGCCCGCGGGTGGCAACAGGCCCGGCACGCAGCCGATCCATCCCAGCTGACCGACAGTCCGCCGATCCTCACCGCCGAGCAGGTTGCCCTGGTCGATGCGGCGCTCGACGACGTCGGCCCGCTGGACTCGGCAGTCCTGATGAACCTGGTCCTCAACAACGGGGCACGGCTGTACGTCGATCACGCCCATCCCGAATATTCCTCGCCCGAGGTGACCAACCCGCTGGACGCCGTCCTGTGGGACCGGGCCGGCGACTCCGTGGCGCTGGCAGCCATGCGCCGGATAGCCGCCACCCCGGGCTTCGCTCCAGTCAACCTGTATAAAAACAACACCGACAACAAGAGCGTGTCCTACGGGTCGCACGAAAATTATCTGGTGCCCCGCAGCGTGCCCTTCAACCACATCGCAGCGGTGCTGATTCCGTTCTTCGTCTCCCGCCAGACAATCTGTGGCTCAGGCCGGGTAGGAATCGGCGCCTCCCATCAGTCACCCGGGTTCCAGCTCAGCCAACGTGCCGACTTCTTCGAGAACGAGATCGGCCTGGAAACGACCGTCCGCCGACCCATCATCAACACCCGGGACGAGCCTCATGCGGTCGCCGAAAAGTACCGGCGGCTCCATGTAATCATCGGCGACGCCAATCTGAGCGAAATTTCGAACTATCTGAAGATGGGAACCACCTCCCTGGTGTTGTCCCTGATCGACAGGGACAACGCGCCGATTCCCGAGATCCAGGACCCGGTCCGGGAGCTGCAGGCGGTCAGCCACGACCCCACGCTGAGTCACCGCATCAGGCTGGCAGACGGCCGGTCGGTAACCGCCCTGGACCTGCAGGAAATCTACCTCGACGCCTGCCTGACGGAATCGGACCGGCAGGGTGGAACCGATCCGCAGAGCGCCGACGTGTTGCAACGCTGGGGCGCCCTCATCGATACACTGCGCCGGGACCCCTTCGACGCCGCACACCAACTTGATTGGGTGGCAAAGCTCAAAGTGCTCGAGGCGTATCGCAGCCGCGACGGAATGGCCTGGGATGACCCCCGCCTGGCCCTGGTGGACCTGCAGTACTCCGACCTCCGGCCAGAGAAAAGCATCTACCACCGGCTCAGCGCCCGCGGCCAGATTGACCGATTGGTCACCGATGAGCAGGTGAACGCCGCCGTGTCCCACCCGCCCGAAGACACCCGGGCCTACTTCCGTGGCCGCTGCATCAGCAGTTTTCCCCGCGAAGTGGTCGGTGCCAGCTGGGACTCAATCATCTTCGAGTTGCCGTCCCAACGTCGGCTGCAACGAATCCAGACCCGTGAGCCCCTCCGGGGAACAGCTGCCCTCACCAAAGAGTTGTTCGCTGCATCGGCCGACGCCGAAGAATTTGTTGCGCGGCTTTTGAGCAGGCCACAATCCAACATGGCACCATAGACATCACTAGGTTTTGCGCATCACATCCTCAGCAATGAAAGGTGCCAGCCATGGCTACACAGGACCGCAGGAATACCGGGTCACGGCCCGAGCAGCAGGACGAACAGCAGGACACTCCGGCCCCGGACACCGGCGGAGCACCCGAGGGCGGCGCACCCACTGCACAGACCCAGGGGGTCGATGATCTGCTGGACGAAATCGACGGGGTGCTCGAATCCAACGCCGAAGAATTTGTCCGCGGCTTTGTCCAGAAGGGCGGCCAGTAACCTTAATGATTCCGGAAGACGCTACCGCGTCGATTGGCCGTGCAGCCTCCACGTCGTTCAGCGGGTATCTGGGGTCGAACCACCCCGATCTGCTGCCCTCCAGCCGGTCGGCCGGAGGGTTGACCCCGGCCAGCGCCGCGACGGTGGCGCCGCACGCCACCACCATCGTGTCCATGACGTACGCTGGCGGCGTCCTGATGGCCGGTGACCGGCGCGCCACGATGGGCAACATTATCGCCAGCCGGCACATCGAAAAAGTCTTCCCAGCCGACATGTTCTCCGTACTCGGCATTGCTGGTAGCGCCGGAATAGCGCTCGACATCATGCGGCTCTTCCAGGTGGAGCTTGAGCACTACGAAAAAATCGAGGGCACCCTGATGAGCCTCGATGGCAAGGCCAACCGGCTGGCAGCAATGATCCGGGCCAACCTCCCACTCGCGCTGCAGGGGCTGGCGGTCGTCCCCCTCTTCGCCGGCTTCGACACCGTCCAGCGGGTCGGCAGGCTCTTCTCCTACGACGTGACGGGCGGTCGCTATGAGGAGCAGGAACACCACAGCGTCGGTTCCGGCGCCGCCTTCGCCCGGGGCGCCCTGAAGAAGCTGTGGAAACCGAATCTCGACGAGGACCGCGCGGTTCGGGTCGCCGTCGAATCCCTCTACGACGCGGCCGACGACGATTCGGCGACCGGCGGCCCCGACGTCGTCCGCCAGCTGTGGCCGGTGGTGTACACGGTCAATAGTGCTGGCGCCCGCCGGATTCCGGAGCGGGAGCTGGCGCTGGCCGCCGCGCAGGTCATCGACTCGCGCTCGGTGGCAGGACGGGAGGCATGAGCATGACACAACAGTTCTACGTTTCGCCCGAGCAGCTCACCAAGGACCGGGCCGATTTTGCCCGGAAAGGGATCGCCCGCGGACGATCGGTGGTGGTGCTCAGTTGTCGCGATGGGATTGCACTGGTCGCCGAGAACCCCTCACCGTCCCTGCACAAGGTGGGCGAAATCTATGACCGCATCGCTTTCGCCGCCGTGGGGAAGTACAACGAGTTCGAGAGCCTCCGCCAGGCGGGTGTCCGCTACGCCGATGTGCGGGGATATTCCTACGACCGGGAAGACGTCACCGCCCGCGGGCTGGCCAGTGTCTACGCCCAAAGTCTTGGCGCAGTGTTCACCGCCGACAGCAAACCCTTTGAAGTGGAGCTGGCCGTCGCCGAGGTAGGGCCCCGCACCGACGCTGACCACCTGTACCGCCTCACGTTCGACGGCTCGATCGCCGACGAACGACGGTTCATCGTGATGGGCGGGCAGGCGGATGCCGTCGGTGACGCCCTGACCGATCAGTGGGACGCCGAGCATAGTTTCGCGGAAGCGGTCAGGACCGCGGTGGATGCGCTCCGGCACGGCGGCGGCGCGACCGGCGCTCCCCGGACGCGCCTCAACCCCGACACCCTTGAGGTTGCAGTCCTGGATAGGGACCCGCTGACCACCCGCGGCGCCCGGCGGGCGTTCCGGCGGATCCTTCCCACCGAAGTGGGAGACATGCTGGGCTTCGGGAAGGACGGCCTCTGATGGACCGCCGGATTTTCGGCATCGAAACGGAATTCGGCATCGCCTACTCGGGGCCCAACTCCCGCCCGCTGTCACCCGAGGAGGTGGCCCGGTATCTGTTCCGCAAGGTGGTCAGCTGGGGACGCTCCTCCAACGTGTTCCTCACCAACGGGTCCCGGCTGTACCTGGATGTCGGTTCCCACCCCGAGTACGCCACGGCAGAGTGCGACGACGTCGCCCAGCTCATCGCGCACGACCGGGCCGGCGAGCTGATCCTGGAGGATCTGGTGGCCGAGGCGCAGCGCAGGCTCGCGCAGGAGGGCTACGACGGACGGGTGTACCTGTTCAAGAACAACACCGACTCGGCGGGGAACTCCTACGGCAGCCACGAAAACTACCTCATTCCCCGGAAGCTCGAGTTCAGCCGGCTGGCCGACATCCTGATCCCGTTCCTCGTCACCCGGCAGCTCCTGGTCGGTGCCGGTAAGGTCCTCAAAACCCAGACCGGCGCGCTCTACGCCTTCTCCCAGCGTGCCGACCACATTTGGGAGGGCGTGTCGTCGGCCACCACCCGGTCGCGGCCCATCATCAACACCCGGGACGAGCCGCACGCCGACGCCGAGTACTACCGCAGACTCCACGTCATCGCCGGCGATTCCAACATGTCCGAGACCACCGCCCTCCTGAAAGTAGGATCGGTTGACCTGATCCTGCGGATGATCGAGGCGGGCGTCATCATGAAGGATTTCCGGCTGGAAAACCCGATCCGCAGCATCAGGGAAATTTCCCACGATCTCACCGGACGCCAGCCGTTGAAGCTGGCTAGTGGACGCACCATGTCCGCGCTCGACATGCAGCAGGAGTATCTGGCGCGGGTGCGCCAGTTCGTGGAAACGAACGGGGCCCACACCCCGCATGTTGAACGGATCCTCGAGCTGTGGGGGAGGACCCTGCAGGCAATCGGCACCGGCGACCATCGGCTCATCGACCGTGAGATTGACTGGGCCATCAAGAAGAAGCTGATTGACAGCTACCGGGACCGGCACAGTCTTGGCCTGGAGTCCGCGAGGGTGGCACAACTGGATCTGACCTATCACGACATTTCCCGGGAACGCGGCCTGTATTTCCTGCTCCAGCAGCGGGGGGAGACCGAGCGCGTGGTCACCGACGTCGACATCAAAAATGCCGTGGACATTCCACCGCAGACCACCCGCGCGCGGCTCCGGGGGGAATTCGTCCGACGCGCGAAGGACGCCAACCGGGACTTCACCGTCGATTGGGTGCATCTGAAGCTCAACGACCGCGCCCAGCAAACCATCCTGTGCAAAGACCCCTTCCAATCGGTCGACGAACGGGTCGAAGCGCTGCTCGCCCAGCTGTGAATCCCCGGTGAAACTGCTCGACGGGAGAAACCACCGGCCCTAAACCGTTACGCTGGATAGGTTCATTCACGAAAAATGGCCAGCTTCCTGCGGCCCCCACGGCACGCGCCACCGATCACCTGCGAAAGAAGCACCGTGCGAAAAGCTCTCACCCTTGCTCTGCCCGTCCTGTTAGTGCTGTCCGCCTGCGGCGGTGATACCGGCGACGCTGAACTGAAGACCGCCGGTGACGCCGCGATCCTTGAATCCGTCCGGGTTGAGGGCGGCTCCGATGAGGAAGCTCCCGAGGTGACCTTCGAATCACCGCTGGACGTGACCGGCCCCGCCGCTGCCACGATCACCGCCGGCGACGGCGAGCCAATCGCCGACGGCGACCGCGTCTCCTTCCACCTGGTGGGTCTGAACGCCGAGGACGGCTCAGTCCTCGGCGACACCTATTCCGCCGAGCCGCAGACCCTCGACCTGATCGAGAAACTGCAGGAAGACGACCCTGAACTCTACGAAGTGCTGGTGGGCACCACCATCGGGTCGCAGATCGCCTACACCAATGTGATCGAAGGCCAGGAGCCCCAGCAGCTGATTGTGATGCAGGTACTCAGTGCCGAGGCAGCACCACCGGTGCCCGAGGTGCTCAGCCCCGAAGCCGTTGAAGAGCTCGACGCCGACGGCCAGCTTCCCACCTTCACGTTTGACGACGACGACGCACCTGTCATCGAGATTCCCGACAACGAACCCTCAGATGACCTGGTCATCAAGGTTCTCGAAGCCGGCGACGGTGAAGTGATCACCGAAGAAGACACCATCGCTGCCAACTATGCCGGGTGGCGCTGGGAGGACGGAGAGCAGTTCGACTCCAGCTACCCCGGTGGCGAGCCGATCGAGTTCCCGCTTTCCGGCGTCATCGAGGGCTGGACCAAGGGACTGGCCGGCCAGACGGTCGGCAGCAAAGTCCTGCTCGTCATCCCCGCACCGATGGGCTACGGGGATCCTGCCCCGGAGGGACGCCCCTCCGGCACCCTGGCGTTCTACGTAGAAATCGTCGAAAAGGTGACGGCCGAGTAGTTCCGGCCGCCCCCGCCAACCACCACCACTTAGAGGAGAAATATGTCTATCGGATCCAACGGCACCGCCCGCACCAAGCCCGAAATTGAGTTTCCCGGCACCGACGTACCTACCGAACTGGTCATCTCCGACCTGATTGAGGGCTCCGGCGAGGAAGCCAAGGCTGGCGACACCGTCTCCGCCCACTACGTCGGCGTTGCCTTTTCCACCGGCGAGGAATTCGACTCGTCCTGGAACCGCGGTGCACCACTCGACTTCAAGGTCGGCATTGGCCAGGTCATCCAGGGCTGGGATCAGGGCCTCCTCGGAATGAAGGTTGGCGGCCGCCGCCGGCTGGAGATCCCCGCCAATCTGGCCTACGGGGACCGTGGCGCTGGTGGAGCGATCGCCCCCGGTGAGTCCCTCATCTTCGTCGTCGACCTGATGGGTCTGCGCTAACCAGGACACGCACGTCATGATGAGGGCCGGGGCGCAGTGTGCTCCGGCCCTCCTCATGCGGGTACTCTTTCCAACGTGTCAGCTAAACGAACCGAACGCCTTCTCTCCCTGGTCATGCTGCTGCTCTCCACCCAGCGTGGCTACTCCAAAGAGGAACTGTTCCACGAAATAGAGCTTTACGGTGGGGCGCCCACCCCCGCCGCCCGGGAAAAGCTCTTCGACCGGGACAAGGCCATGCTGCGTGAACAGGGCATCCCCGTCCAGTCGTTCAGCGACGACCCGGCGTTCGACCACGACAACTCGATTCGGCGTTACCGGATCGACGCCGCCGAATACCGTCTCCCGGCGGTCACCTTCACCGCCGAGGAGTCTGTTGCGCTGACCCTCGCCGCCGGGATGTGGGATGTCGCCACCCTCGACTCGGCCGCCGCCCGGGCGCTGCGGAAGCTCCAGGATCGCGGTGCTGCCCGCGAGGACGCAGCCGCCATGCTCGTGGAACCGCGCATCCGCACCAACGAACCGCACTGGGATGAGGTCTGGCGCGCCACCACCTCCCGCCGGCCAATCTCGTTCGGCTATCGCGCGGCGAGCACCGGCAGGGAGGAACAGCGACAGCTTCAGCCCTGGGGCATGGGTAGCCGCTACGGGCACTGGTATGTGGTTGGCCGTGACCTTGACCGGGGTGAGGAGCGGTATTTCAGGCTCTCCCGCATCACCACCGCGCCAGTCCTGCTCGATGGATCCTTTGACGTCCCCGAAGATTTCACGATGCTTGCCTCGCTGGCCTCCCTCGACCGGGCCCACGAGCCGTTCGAAGCGGTGGTCGCTGTCCGGCCCGACACCTGCCACCTGTTGCGTACCCGACGCGGTGCGCAGAGCGACGGTGCCAGCGACGGCTGGGACCTGCTCCGGTTTCCGTACGGTGACACTGGCGAAACCGCAGCCGATATTGCAGCCTTCGGCCCGCGGGCGCGGGCGATCGCACCACCGGAGCTGGTGGCCCTGACGGGGGAGCAGCTCACCCAGGCCGCCGCTACCCAGAACGGGCCGTTCCCTGACCTCGAGTTCACCAAGGCAGCGCGCCGACCGGCCCGCCCCAAGACCTCGGCTGATGCTCATTTGCGCCGCCTCCTCGACCTGGTCCCGTACCTGCTCGATCATCCCGGCGCGGACATGGATGAGACGGCCGCCCACTTTGGCGTTACCCGCACGCACCTGGCCGCCGACCTCGAGCTCCTGTTTGTCAGCGGCCCCCGCTACTACCCGGATGGGCTGATCGAAGTCAGCCTCGACGAGGACCGGATCTTCCTCAGCAATGCCGACAACCTGGCCGAACCGCTCCGCCTGAACCTTGATGAGGCCTGCACCCTCATCGTCGGCCTGGATACCCTCCGGCGGCTACCGGGACTGGACCCGGGCTCAGCGGCAGCCACCGCCCACGCCAAGCTCACACAGGCGGCCGGCGACGCCGGCCGTGCGGGCAGTGCCATCGCCGCGACCCTGACCGAGGAAGCGGTCGGGTCAACCCTTGAAACCGTCCAGGAAGCCCTCCGGTCCCAAGTCCGCCTGGAACTGACCTATCTGGTGCCCACACGGGACGAGGTTACCCAGCGCACCGTCGAACCGATCCGGGCATTTTCCCGGCACGATAGCTGGTACCTCGAGGCGTGGTGCACCAGCGCCCGGTCGGTCCGGAACTTCCGCCTCGACCGGATGCAGGCCGTCAGACTCACCACTGATCCGGTGGACGCCGGGCGGCAGCCCGAAGTCGACGGCGACGACGGCGTCCTGTTCCGGCCAACGCCCGGCGATGAGCTTGTCACCTTGCTGCTGCACCCGCCGGCCCGATGGGTGGCTGAACACTACGCCGCCGAGCGAACCCAGGAACTCGCTGACGGCCGCCTTGCTGCGGAAATCAGGGTGGCCACCACGGGGTGGATTCCTGGCCTTATCAGCAGGTTGGGGGGAGCTGCCGCTGTCGCCGGTCCCGAGTCACTTCGACGCGAGTGCTCGGTGTGGTTGGCTGCGGCCCTGGCGAACCGTCCCTGACCTCGGTCGAGGCGGGTCCAGCTGTCCCCGCTGCCGTCCCGGCTCCCTTAGACTTGGGGGTATGCCTTGGTGGACGTGGATTGTGATTTGGGTGGCCCTGCTGGCGCTGACCCTGTTGGTACTGGCCGCGCTCGGTTACTTCCTGTTCCGGAAGGTCAAGGCCCTCCTCAAAGAGGTTGAGCACGCCAGCGAGGTGCTGGACCGGACGACCAACCCGCCCACCAGCGCGGACGGAGCCGTAAGGGAGCCCAGCATCGCGGTCTTCAGGGATCCGGGAACGGTCCGGGACGAAGGCGCCGAGGCCAAGGCACTGCGGGTCGCCTACCGCCGGGAACGCCGGATTCGGCGCAGGGTTGGCCGCGGACAGCCGGTAAGCCTTCGAGACCTCCCCCACGTGTGACACCCCGACCGGGGCATCACCTACCAGCGTCACCCCGGTTGAGAACTATGAAAGGATTTCATTATGAGACCTGAAGGTTGGGCACTAGTTGCCATCATTGTCGTCGCCCTGCTGCTCTTCGGTGCCCCGAAGCTGCCCGGACTGGCCCGCAGTGTTGGCCAGTCGCTGCGGATTTTCAAGTCCGAGGTGAAGCAGATGAAGGACGACAACCCGAACGACGCATCCGAACCGGGTTCCCCGGTTGAAGGACGCATTGTTCCTCCGGCGCACACCGCCACCGACCAGCCGGAGCAGACCGGGACAGCCGCACCTGGACAGCACAATCCACCAGGGTCAGCCGATCCGACCTCCCGCACACCCTAGGGTAAGCGGGCGGTGCCAAAGGTGAGCGGCAGGAGCCGCAAATCCAACCCCGAGGGTCGGATGGCCCTCGGGGAGCACCTGAAAGAGGCCCGAAACCGGCTGATCAAATCGGGCATTGCACTGGTGGTGGCCACCGTTGTTGGTTTCTTCATCTACAACCCGGTCCTCACAGCTCTCTCCGAACCCATCCTGGACCTCAACGCCAGGGAGGGCAGGGAAGCCGTCCTGAACTTCGACGGGGTCGCGTCACCATTCGACCTCCTGGTTCAGGTCTCGGTCTTCATCGGAATCATCCTGGCCAGCCCCGTCTGGCTCTACCAGTTCTGGGCCTTCATCACCCCCGGGCTGAAGACCAAGGAGCGCCGCGTGGCGCTCTCCTTCATCGCCGTCGCCGTTCCCCTGTTCCTGGCCGGCATCTACCTCTCCTGGCTGGTGTTGCCGAACGCGGTGCGGGTCCTCACCGACTTCACCCCCAGCGGGTTCTCGAACATCATCCTGGTGACTGCCTACATCACGTTCGTGCTGCGCCTGATGCTGGCGTTCGGCATCGCCTTCCTTTTGCCGGTGGTCCTGTTCGGATTGAATCTGGTGGGGATCCTCACCGGCAAACAAATCCTCAAGGCCTGGCGGATCACCGTCTTCCTGATCTGCGTCTTCGCGGCGATGGCCGCACCGGGCGGCGACGCCCTCGGCATGCTCTACCTGGCGGCACCCATGCTGGTGTTGTTCTTCATTGCCATCATGCTGTGCCTGCTCAACGACAAACGCCGCGATCGCCGGCGGGCCGCCCAGGACGCCGAGGTGGAGGCCAGCGCCGACACAGCATCCGACCTGGACGGACTCTGACGTCCGCCCCGACTGGTTGCCAGGTGACGAGCCGGGAGAGATTAGGCTAGATCGTATGACCTCCCCCGCCGAGCGGTACCAGCTAGCACGGGCGCGTACCGCACACACCACCACTTCACTGTTTCAGTTCGAGCAGACCCTGGGGTTCGACCTCGACCCATTCCAGCGGGACGCCTGCGTCTGTCTCGAGGCCGGCCGCGGGGTGCTCGTGGCGGCGCCCACGGGAGCCGGGAAAACTGTGGTGGGAGAGTTCGCCGTCTACCTGGCCCTCGAGAAGGGCCTGAAAGCGTTCTACACCACCCCGATCAAGGCGCTGAGCAACCAGAAGTATTCCGAGCTCTGCGCGGTGTATGGGGCAGACCGGGTTGGGCTGCTCACCGGCGACACGTCAATCAACCCTGACGCCGCCGTGGTGGTGATGACCACCGAGGTGTTGCGGAACATGCTGTATGCGAACTCGGACACCCTCGACGACCTCGGCTACGTGGTGATGGACGAGGTGCATTACCTCGCCGACCGCTTCAGGGGCGCCGTCTGGGAGGAAGTAATTATCCACCTGCCCTCGGAGGTGCGGCTGGTCTCCCTGAGCGCGACAGTCTCAAATGCTGAGGAGTTTGGCGCGTGGCTGGATACGGTGCGCGGCCAGACCGATGTGGTGGTCTCGGAGCATCGACCGGTTCCCCTCTGGCAGCACGTCATGGTGGGACAGAACCTCCTCGACCTCTTCGCCGGCGACGTGGCCTTCGACGAGGCCGCACCCGCCGGTCCGGATGCGGGAGCCGAGGACCGGTACGAGGTCAACCCTGAACTCCTTGAACTCGCCAGTTCGGAGACCCGGCTCAACCAGCGTGCCGGGTGGGGAGCGGGCGGCGGGTCACGGCGGGGCCGTGGGCCCGCGAAGCGGCCGCCAGCGGCAGCGTCACGGGTCAGGCGTGCCACCCGGCCACAGGTGATCAGTGCCCTGGACCGGGACGGTCTCCTGCCAGCCATCACGTTCATCTTCTCCCGCAACGGGTGTGAGGCGGCGGTCAGCCAGTGCCTCGACGCCGGCCTGTGGCTCACCACCGAACCGGAACGCGAAATCATCAGCCAGCGGGTCGACGAAGCGGCGGTGGACCTGCCGCCCGAGGACCTGGCCGTCCTCGGTTTCTGGGAGTGGCGGGAGGGCCTGATCAGGGGCTTCTCAGCCCACCACGCCGGGATGCTTCCCACCTTCAAGGAAGTGGTGGAGAAACTCTTTGCGCTGGGACTGGTGAAGGCGGTGTTCGCGACCGAGACCCTGGCCCTCGGCGTCAACATGCCAGCCCGTTCGGTGGTGCTGGAAAAGTTGGACAAATTCAACGGCGAGGCGCACGTCAACGTCACAGCGGGGGAGTACACCCAGCTGACGGGGCGGGCTGGCCGACGCGGCATTGATGTGGAAGGGCACGCCGTCGTACTGTGGCAGCCGGGGACGGACCCGGGAGCCG